>JAGMDB010000030.1 GCA_023128875.1 Dehalococcoidia bacterium
TGAAAATACACCTCCCTCTCATCTCAAGAATAAAAATAATGGCTGATATGAATATCGCTGACCACCTCCGCCCCCAGGATGGGCAGTTTTCCACTGAGGCTAAAGGCAGACCCATAGATGTCCGCGTGGCTACATCACCCACAGTTCACGGTGAGATGACAGTCTTGCGCCTGCTCGATAAGTCTCTGGGCATTATAGATTTACCTCAGTTAGGCTTCTCCCCCGAAGCCCTGGCTAAATATGAGAATATGCTCAAGGTTCCCTTCGGCATGATTTTAATTAGCGGTCCTACCGGTGCAGGCAAAACTACCACTCTCTATGCTTCAGTGAATAAGTTGGATAAGGTATCACGAAACATAGTCACCATTGAAGACCCTGTGGAATATCGCTTCCCCAGTATTAACCAAATTCAGATCAACCCCAGGGCAGGAGTTACCTTCGCCAGCGGATTGCGCTCCATACTGCGCCTGGATCCCGATATCATACTGGTGGGGGAAATTCGCGATGCTGAGACAGCCAGGATAGCTGTCCAGGCCGCCCTGACAGGACACCTGGTCCTCTCCTCTATCCACGCCAACGATGCCATCGGCGTCGTCTTCCGCCTGCTTGATTTGGGTATAGAGCCTTTCCTGGTATCATCTGCAGTTATCGGCGTAGTGGCTCAGCGCATGGTACGCCGTATTTGCCCCGACTGCTGCACTTATCAAGAAGCCCCGTTAATGGAGCAATTAGCCTATACCAAGGAAACAGGGGAAAAACGAGCCGAGTTTCTCCAGGGCACCGGCTGCGAGTTATGCTCCCATAGCGGATACCGGGGAAGAACGGGGCTGTTCGAAGTTCTGCCCATAAGCGATAAGATAAAGATGCAAATACTAAAAGGCGCCGGCACCGCTGAGATCCGACAACAAGCAATCAAGGAGGGAATGGTGCTCCTGATTAAGGACGGCATGCTCAGAGTAAAAGCAGGCATCACCACCCCGTCTGAAGTGCTGCGCAGAGCTTACATAATAGAGTAGAATGACAACTGGGAGGCTTTGGCCTTGCACTACGAGGTTGACATAATTAAGAGGAGATTGCTATGAATTATCATTATGTGGCCTGCAGCGAAAATAATAGAATAGTCAAAGGCAAGCTCTCCGCCCCTAACGAGGAAGCTGCTGTTGGTATGCTGGCTTACAGTGGCTATCGGGTGCTTAGCCTCAAAGAAGCTATACCTTTCTTCTCCGCCGGGAAATTAGGCATCCGATTTTCTGCCATAAAGCCAACCGAACTGGTAATGTTTTCTCGCCAGCTAGCTTTGCTGATTGAATCAGGCACCGATGCGGTTACTTCCATAGAACTGCTACAGGCTCAAGCGACCAATCGCTCCTTCAAAAAAATACTCGCCGAGGTGCTTTCCGATGTCCGAGGTGGCTCTGCCCTATCAGAGGCTCTGAGCAGACACCCTCGTGTCTTTTCCCAGGTTTATCATCGGCTGGTATCTGTGGGAGAGCAGACGGGAAATCTTGAAACAGTGTTAAGGCGAGCGGCTGATTATATAGAAAGGATAGCTATAACCCAGAAAAGCGTGAAGAATGCCTTGATCTATCCCATTATCGTTCTTATTGTAGCTGTTCTAGTCATTGCTGTAATGGTCACATTCGTTTTACCCGCTTTCTCTGACCTGTATTCTACCTTTGGCGTCGAGTTACCGGCAACAACCAGAGCGCTGCTCGCTATCACTGATTGGACGCAACATTACGGTCTATGGCTTCTGGCAGCCATGATAATTGCTGTTGTTGCGGGATTTGCCTACACCAGGACTCCAGCAGGTAAGTATCAATGGGGCAAATTATCCCTTACGCTACCCCAGGTCGGGCGTATTAATCTTCTTAATGAGCTCTCCAAATGTTGCCGCAATATAGCATTGTTGTATGGCAGCGGTTTGCCTCTGCCCGAAATAATGACTCTGCTTATACAGGGAACCAATAATAAAGTTATGGCAAAGGCATTGACTGAAGTTCAGCAGAGCATGATTGCCGGTGCAGGCTTGTCCGGCCCTATGGCGAAGAACAAGGTTTTTCTGCCTCTCATGGTACAGATGACAGCCGTAGGCGAGGAAACCGGCAACCTGGATAACACGCTAGACACTGTAGCTGAGAGCTACGAAACTGAAGCCGATGACAGGACAAAAACGATGGTGGCCCTTATCACTCCTGCTATGACCCTATTCATTGGCCTAGTAGTTGGCTTTATTGCTTTAGCTATGGTTTCCGCTATGTATTCTATCTATGGACAGGTGGGGCTGTAAGCCAGGCAAATGCAACAAACGCAGGGATAAGCTTCATTTGCCAACAGCAATGCTGACAGTAGTGTAGCAGGTAAACTCGAATGAATCGGAGGTCAATAAGAAACCAGAAGGGCGTAAGCGTCATTGAAGCAATAATAGCCCTGGCTATACTGGGCGTAATTGCCATTGCCTTTCTTGGCGGCCTAATGACATCTCTCAAAGCTGTCTCCATCACTGATGAGCGCTCCACTGCTCAAAGTTTAGCCCAGAGCCAGATGGAGTATGTTAAGAGCCTTCCTTATGAAGAAGGAGCTTCTCCCTCATATGAGCAAACAGACATGTCCTCCCCTGATTATCCTGGTTACACTAGCTCAGTTGATGTTGAACTTTTGAATCCGCCTGACGATAGCATCCAAAAAATAACAATCACCATTAAGCATCATGAAAAAAATGTGCTTACACTAGCGGACTATAAGGTAAGACGATGATTAAGCCGGTAGAAAACCAGAAGGGCATCGCACTGATTGAGCTACTGGTGGCCATTGCCCTAACTGCCATCATTAGCACTGCTGCGGCTATGGCCATACATCAGGTTATTACCATCGTCCCCCGCAATAATGACCAAAACACGGCTATAAACCAGGTGCGCAATGCCAACCACTGGCTCAACTTCGATATCCAATCCGCGACTCCCGGTTCAATAAATACCACGGGTCCAAATTTCCTGAGCCTGGAACAGCTAGAGTGGGAATCCGTCTCAGGCAACTGGACCACACACACGGTCGATTACAGCCTTGAAAACATGGCGGGAAGCAGCCTCAAGGTGCTGCGGCGCTGTTACGACAGCGAAACGGTAACTCTCATTGCCCAGTACATCGACCCCGCCAACACCAACTGTAGCTGGAACAGTGCAGAAAAAGTGCTCACCGTCACCATCACTGCACAGGTAGGCACAAGAACTGAGACGAGAACTTTTGAGGTGAAACCCCGCCCCGACTGATTGCCAAAACTGGCAAAATTTCAGACCGCTATTGAATAAACAGTACTATTTTCTAATGTAACCCGGTACTAAAAGGCTATTGTAGAGCGGTGTTGAGCTGCTGCGAAATGCAATTTTATGTTAAGCTCCTAGTAAAGATGCTAAAGCAGATGTTGAGCAAATTCATAAAGGGACAGAAGGGGCAAGCTCTGCCTATAGTTTTGGTTCTATTAGTTTTAGGTGGCCTCGTCATTGCCCCCACCCTCCAGCATGCCTCCACCAGCCTGAAGGGACATGAGGTAGTGGAGAGAAAGGGCGATGAGCTTTATGCCGCCGATTCCGGCATAGATTATGCTCTCTTTAAGATGTCGAACGGAGAGACAACTATTAATGATTACCAGCTAAACGGCAAGACCGTGTCGGTTAACATAACAGATATGGGTGACGGGAGTTACCTGATAACCTCCACCGCCAGCAGCGCTGGAGGAAGCAGTACCACAATCAGGACAGGCGTATCTGGAAGCGCTAGCTTTGCCTACCTGCTCGATAACGCTATTACTGGTAATGGTGACGTAACCCTCCAACCTGGCACCAGCGTCGTAGGTAATGTCACAGCTAGTGGAACTGTAGATGGTGAAGAAAATGTCACCGGTAACGTAACTGATAATGCTCCAATTGATAATTGGCCTTCAGCGGAGGACTTCTCCGATCATTACGGGGCTGACGTAGATAAAGATAACCCCGTGTATCCAGGCGGCGTTATTGACCTAAATGGTGTCTCACAAAGTATAGGTCCGTGTTACGTAGACAATGACCTTTCCATCCAAAACTCCAGCAATACTGGAGCAAACTTAACGCTTGACGGTACTTTGTATATTACCGGTGATACTTTGATTGGAACAACTAAAGATTTCACTCTCAATCTTAATGGGAATACAATATTCATTGAAAGCGCTTCTGCTGATCCTCAAAGAGCCCTCTCGGTCGGTAGTAAATGCACTATCATCGGCTCAGGATGCATCATCGTTATAGGAGATATCTACTTCGCACCAGACGGCGATGTTGGAAGTGAAAGTGAGTTCGTGTTCGTTATGTCCGTCACCGGAACAACAAAACTGCAGCCTGTCGGCAACTTCTATGGTTCCGTAGCTGGGGCTGCTGACGTTATTCTACAGCCGGGCTGTTATCTTGAGTGGAATAGCTTAGGGGGCGAAGGCAATCTCAACTTCCCGCCTGACGTCGGGGTCGTGGGAGGCAGCACCGAGGACATGGTGCTCGGCGGCTGGGATATAGGCTAGCGTATCCCTGAACATTCCCTGTTTCAGGCATCCCTGGTAAGTTAATCCACGCCACCTGTTCTTCTGTTGCGCTGTTACTGATAGGAGCATCCGCAACGAATCAACCTCATTCCCTTACCCATATTCTTCGCCTTCGGCTCGCAATGGCGAAAGTGGAAGTCCCATGAGGCTAAAGCCTCGCTACTACAAGGTTAATTCGAATAGATGAGCTAAGTATGATATTTGTATGATGAAGGAAAGGTAGATTTTAAGTTTCCAGTTGCTATATACTGATGTTTGTCAGCAAGGAGGTTATGGGAGTGGAGCAGACATTTGAAGCTACAATCGAGAAACGTGGCAAATGGTATATTGGGTGGGTAGATGCAGTTCCAGGAGCTTTCAGTCAGGGACGAACAATCAACGAGGTACAAGAAAACCTGAAGGAAGCAGTTCAGCTTATACTGGAAACCCAGCGGGAATTGCGGGACAGCGGAGTGACTGGGAAAACCCTGAAGAGAAAGATCCAGGTTCAGGTCTAGGGCTGTGAAACGCCGTGACCTCGTTAACCATTTGACAAAAGAAGGGTGCATTCTACAACGAGAAGGTGGCAAGCACTCGGTTTATCTAAATCCAGAAAACGGGCATATCGCCGCTGTTCCTCGTCACCAAGAGATAGAAATTCTCTTAGCTAGAAAGATATGCCGGGAACTGGATATCCCTATCCCCGGGGCACAGGCCTAAGTTGAAGCCTTTCCCACCTCAAACCGAGCTCTTATAATCCAGCAAAGCTGTTTGTTTATTTCCCTATCCTGTTGGCCTTCAGTTCATCTAATAACCAGGAGCACCAATTCTCTATCCCGGCGCCTGTCTTGCAGGAAACCTGGAGGATTTTTACCCCAGGGTTCAATCGCTTAATAGCTTTTTCGAAGGCAGCAATATCAAAGTCAACATAGGGCAGAAAATCAAGCTTATTTATCACCACTGCGTCCGCATCAGCGAATATTACGGGGTATTTGATGGGTTTATCATCGCCCTCAGGCAGGCTGGAGATCACAACCCTTCTGTGTTCTCCCAGAACAAACTCAGCGGGGCAGAGAAGATTGCCCACATTCTCAATGAGAAGCAAATCTATATCACCCAGTGGCAAGCACTTGAGGGCATGACTGACCATATTGGCAATTAGAGCGCACTGCTCTGACATATTTCTCGTAGTTATCTGGACAACCGCTGCTGCCTCGTCTTTAACCTTATCAGCGTCGATAGTTGAGGCGAAATCTCCCTCTACAACACCTATCCTTAACTTGTCCTTCAACCTGGCTATTGTTTGCAAAATAAGGCTCGTCTTGCCCGCGCCTGGAGAGGACATAATATTGATGGCGAACACCTTATATTCATCCAGAAGACGCTGATTTTGAGATGCTATAGATTCGTTGGCTTCCAGGATATTCTGAACTATTTCTATTTTTTTCACTCAACCTCCATATTTTCTACATACAGCTCTCGGCCTCCAGTTATTTCCACGCTCTGGCTCTGGCATTTAGGGCAGGTCCACGTGCTATCGTGGGAGTGGAAAATGGTAGAGCAAGTGCGACAGCGAAATTCTGCTGGGGCCAGCTCAAAATGCAACTTAGCTCCCTCAGCGATACTGTCTTTGCTGACGAAATCAAAGTAGAATTCAATACAATCAGGCACAAAACCTGATAATTCGCCAACAACTATGTTAATTTTAACAATCTTACTAGCCTGTGCTTCTTTGGCTTTGTCTAAAGCAATGTTGACGATACTTTCAGTTACTCCAAGTTCATGCATAAGGTTTAAACAGCAGCTTTTACCCTGGTAAAACTCGCTAGCGTGTTATTGGGGCACTCATCTATACATTTATAGCAAAGGGTACATTTCTCAATATCAAATTCGGGGATGGCTTCCTCCTTCCTCCACACCACCGCCTCATATTCACAAGCCTTATAGCACTTTCGACAGTGTATGCAGCCGAAATCACATTTCTCCCTGCCTGGAATATCCCTTAAGGGCTTATAACTACACAGAAAGGCAATCTTTGTTCCTTCGGGAACCAGCTCTATAAGCTTCTGTGGACACTCAGCCACACAAAGTCCACACCCGTTACACTTCTCCACATCTACCACCGCTACCTGTTTCTCCTCATCTATGGATATCGCACTCTGGGGGCATGCTTCCAAACAGTCTCCAAGGCCCAGGCAGGCATAGGGGCACTTCCTATACCCTTTAAGAAGTTGAAGCGCTGCCTTGCATGTTCTAATTCCGGAGTAATCGTATACAATTTCCGAATTCCCGTTACAGTGTATGAGAGCCCTTTTGCTCATCTGTGACGCATCTATGCTTACTCCAAGGGCCTTCTCCAGGCGTTCTAGTCCCTCAGCGTCCTGCAGCACCACAGCACACGGGCTTTGAGATATTAAGTCAGGGTTCTTTGCCAATGCCTGAGCATAGGCAAAGCAGCCTGGATGACCACAGGCACCGCAGTTCATCCCCGGCAGCGCATTTGCAATCTCCTCCGTTTTCTCCAGACCCTGCACCTTGTGCGGCAGCACAATGTTTGCGCAGTATATTATTGCAGCGCAGGCAAACCCTATTCCCGTCAGAACAAGCACCGTAGTCAAGTTATATCATCCCTCCAAATCCAAGGAATGTAAGGCCAAGTAGCATTGCTGTTAGCAATGCTACAGGTAACCCTTTCATTGACCTGGGAGAGTCAGCAAGCTCCAATTTCTCCCGTATGCCAGACATCATAATTAGAACGAGGGTGAAACCTATACCACCACCTAATGAGCATGCTATGCTTTCGAGAAGCGAATAAGCCTCTGTAGCATTTATCAAAGTGATACCTAGCACTGCGCAGTTCGTGGTAATAAGCGGTAGATATATCCCCAGGGCATTATAAAGCGTAAGATTCGTCCTCTTTATGGCCATCTCCACTATCTGAACCAGTGAAGCTATCACCAATATGTATATGACAATATCCATATACTCCACCTCAAATGGCATAAGGATATAACGGTTGATGATCCAGGTTGCGACCGTTGCAATAAACATTACCAGCGTGACTGCCACACCCATACTGAGGGCATTGCTCAGCTTCTTGGAGACGCCAAAGAAGGGGCAAAGGCCTAGAAATCTCACCAGGATGAAGTTGTTAATGAGGGCCATGCTCAAGAATATAGTAATGAGGTTAGTCACCTTTTATCACCCCCAATCGTCTGAACAGAGCTAACAGCAGCCCCATAAGCAAGAATGCCCCTGGCGGAAGTATGAATACAGCTATAGGGTGTTCTCCCAGAATCGGCAGCGTGAACAGGTCAACGCCGAATAGCGATAGGCTGCCTGTTCCCAGCGTCTCTCTAAGAAATGCAATGATTAATAAAGCCAGCATGAAGCCAATGCTAATACCCAGGGCATCAGCAATAGAATGGAGTAGCGGATTTTTAGAGGCAAAAGCCTCCGCCCTCCCCAGTATTATACAATTGACTACAATCAGTGGCAGATATATTCCCAACGACTCGTACAAAGCTGGAACATAGGCGTGAAATACCAGATTCACAACAGTAACAAATGTGGCAATTATGACTATAAATATTGGGATTCTCACTATGTTGGGGATGATTTTTCTTATAGCGGATATTATTATGTTTGACCCTAGAAGGACAAAGGTAACGCCCACGCTCATACCGAGCGCATTATCCACTGATGTGCTCACTGCCAATGCAGGGCATAGCCCCAAGACAAGAACAAAAAGCGGGTTAGAGATGACTATTCCCTTAGCAAATTCTTTCCAAAACCTAGCCGTTTTTATTTCCCTCCTTCAGAGATTTAACCTTTTCCATCGCTGTGGTTCTAACGGCATCAACAACCGCTCCAGAGCTTATCGTTGCGCCGGTGATGGCATCTATCTGCCCGCCCTCTCGCCTTAAAGCAATGTCATCAATACTCAATCCTACAAATTCGTCCATGAAAGTGTTCTCACTTATTCTAACGCCCAGTCCGGGAGTCTCTTCCTGTGAGATTATGGATATTCCTTTTATAATTGTCTCATTTTCCAGCCCAACCAGGATACTGATATCTCCTCCATATCCTTTGCCCAGTGCAAGAAAGGCATATCCAAGCTTGTCCCCATCATCAGAGTATATCGTGTATATATCATCCGCAAAAGTAAATTGGCTCATATTCGGGAACATTTCTCCAAGCATGCTTTGTATCTGCTGCTCCTCTTGATATTCAATCTTGTCCTTTGTAACACTATTCGTCCAACTAAGTAAAGCTACCGCCATAAATACGACTATTGTAACGAAGATTACAGGAAAGACTTTCTTCAAGCCGCTGAACTTCACTTCTCACCCGCCTTCTTAAGTCCGTACGGTCTTACTTTGACATACCTGTCAATTAGTGGAGTAATGGCGTTCATGAAAAGGATAGAAAAACAAACTCCCTCAGGCATGCCGCCAAAAAGCCTTATTATTACTGTTAATATGCCGGCGCCAATGCAGAATATTATTCTTCCTTTGTTAGTTATAGGAGAGGTTACATAGTCCGTTGCCATAAAAAAAGCCCCCAGCATAAGACCACCAGCGAGAATATGGAATATGAAATCCTGCCCCATGGCGAAACTAAGCAGAGCAACAGTCCCTATGTAAGCTACAGGAATCCTCCAATTTATTATACCCAGAGCCAGAAGTAAAAGGCCGCCAACTAATATAAGGAGCGCCGATGTCTCCCCTATAGAGCCTCCAACATTGCCTATAAACAGCATCCTGTACAGGGAAAGATTGTCCATTGGCCCGACAAAACCCTCATTCAGAGGGGTAGCACAGGTTACAGCATCAGCAGCAAAGCCCATCGGCAATACCCATGTTGTCATCTCCGCCGGGAAGCAGGCAGCCATAAAAGCCCTGCCAGCCAGCGCCGGATTAAATATATTGTGCCCCAGGCCACCGAAGGCCTCCTTGACAATTCCAATAGAAAAGGCAGAACCTATTACCACCATCCACAAGGGTGTCATCGGGGGAAGAATCAGAGCCAAGAGGAGGCCCGTGACAACAGCACTCCAGTCCATACTGAATGCCCTTTTCCTTAATCTCTTGGCTATATACTCTGTTAGCACTGCAGTGGCAATGCTTGTGGCTATAACCGACAAGGCGTGGTAGCCAAAGAAATACACTCCCGCTGCACTTGGGAATATGAGGGCAAGCGCGACAAGATACATTATCTTGCTCACGGAGAGCCCACTCCACAAGTGCGGGCCAGGTGAGATTAGAATCCTCTTCTCTTCCATCATTTCTTCGCCGCTCTGTTAATAAGTTCGCTCTTAGCCACCTTTATGTATTGCACTATTGGTATGTTTGCCGGACAGGCATACGCACAAGCTCCACATTCAAAGCAGTCATCAATATAAGCCTCTTTGCAAGCATCGTACCTCCCAGCTTTCACGTATCTAACCAATATGGTAGGCATGAGATGCATGGGGCAAGCCTCCAGGCATCTCCCACAGCTTATACAATCCCTCTCATTTATTGGCACATTTTTCTTCACAAGCACACAATTCGTCCCCTTAATCACAGGGAAATCAAGATCGAATTGGGAAATGCCCATCATAGGCCCACCAAGGATAATCTCATCAGCTTCACCATCCATGCCACCACAATTCTGTATCAGATCCCTTAAGGGGGTACCTAATCTCACTAAAAGGTTTTTTGGGTTCTTAACCGCCCCCGTAATGGTTATCACCCTCTCAACAAATGGCCTGCCTTCAAAGACGGCATCGTGAATCGCCTTGGCTGTACTCACATTATGAACAACTACACCAACATCTAAAGGCAATCCACCAATGGGAACTTCTCTACCCAGTATGCTTTTTATAAGGGTCTTCTCCGCACCCATGGGGTACTTCGACCTTAAGGTAATCATCTCCCAATTCCCATCGAGCCCCATTGAAGCTAGCAATTCCCGCAGGTGCTCTATAGCATCTTCCTTATTATCCTCTATAGCAATGTACACACTATCGGGGGAAAGCACCTTTCTTATGATATTCAGCCCGGAGAGCACCTCCTTCCCATACTCGAGCATAACTTTGTGGTCTGAGGTTATGTACGGCTCGCACTCGCAACCGTTTAGAATGACCGTATCTATCTTCTTGTCTTTAGGGGGCGACAATTTAACGTGGGTGGGAAAAGCAGCACCCCCAAGGCCCACTATGCCCGCCTCTCTTATCCTCTTTAGAATCTCCTCCACAGAGAGCATATCTATGTCATCTCTAGCTTCAAAATCTACCCATTTGTCCATTCCATCAGAGGTCACCACTAAAGCCTCTACCAACTGCCCAGTCGCAGGGTGCACCAGCATGGTGGTACTGGATATTTCGCCGCTTACTGTGGCATGGACGGGAACGCTGACAAATTTTTCTGAATCACCTATTTTCTGACCGGCCAGCACTTTGTCCCCTCTCTTGACTAATGGCTTACACGGCGCCCCTATATTTTGATGCAGCGCGATAATCACCTTTTCTGGCAATGGGGCACGCTCAATCGGGCTTGCAGCCGTAAGCTTGCTCTCGGCCAGTTTAACTCCGTAGGGCGCTCCCCTCCTTCTAAGGCTAATGTGCACTTTGTTTATCACCTTTCACTCAAATACTTGGATAATCCCGAGGAGGAATAGGTTGTCCTTTCAGCATCTATTATAAAACACTCCACATCAGGTAATGATTCGACCAGCCTGATGCCCTTTTCAGGGCCCATCACAAAAACCGCCGTTGCCAGAGCATCAGCCTGCATGCAGTCTTCAGCTATTATCGTGACGCTAATACATTCATTTGCCGAGTAGCCTGTCTGAGGGTTGATTATATGATGAGCAGTCTTCTCCGGGTTAAAGTATCGCTCATAGTTTCCCGATGTGGCCACTGATTTACCTGAAAACTCAAAGGTTGCAAGGCATTGGCTAGTATCGTCTGGGTTTTCCAGGGCAATGCACCAGGGCTCTGCACCTAGTTTAGAATATATCGTTCCCATATCTCCGCCAGCATCCACCAGGGCATGTTTGATGCCCATATCCCGGAGAACTCGTATTGCCTCATCTACTGCATAGCCCTTGGCAATTCCACCAAGGGTGATTTTCATACCCTCCACCCCGAAGTATATTTTGTTACCCTCGATGTTTATCTTGTCCGAGCCAATAACTCTCATCCTCTCCTCTATCCTGCTTTGCTGCACTTCAGGGCTATCTTTCCACAGGCCACTGGCCCACAGGTCTAATAATGGTTGAACCGTCACATCGAAACATCCATCTGTCAGTTTGTCGTAATACAGAGACATAATTATCAGCTTAAAGAAGTCATTGGACGGTTCATCCAAACGCCCATCCTGGTTGAGTTTGAATGCTTCGCTTTCACAATCAAACACCGAGGCTACCTTTTCTACTTCTCTCATCCGAGCGAACGCCGCATTTATAGCCTCTCCTGCAGTTTCCTCATCTGAGTAAACAATAATCGTGACATAGGTATCCATCAGAGAACGAGTATCCTCGAACTTCCTGAGCTCCGGAGTTTTTCCTGTGCAGCCACTCGCCCCAAGCGTCACAATAAGGAGTACCAAAAAGCCTGTTATAACCTTATAAGCCTTCTTCATAACCTGAGCTTATCCTTTTCCAATTATTACCCTGCACGCAACATCAGTATTTGCTCTCGCCACTGCCCAAGAGAATGTTCCACAACACTGGCAATGAATAGAACCCATCTCTTCGGATTTAGCATGCCACTGTTTCTCTTAACAAATTTGCTTTCTATTACTACCCCAACTGGTACAGCAAAGATAGCCTTAATAGTTAACTTCTGTTTGCTCCACAGAAACAGGTAGCCTGAAATTGTAGTTAGAAGCAGGTAGCCAAAGAAAGCGCAAACTGTAGTTATTAAGAATGCTGTCATTTATGGAAGCCGCTCAAAGGTGAGTAGTATATCACTTCCAACACGACACTAGTCAATAGTCGACCTTTACAGGAAGCTTATCCCCCAGAAGTGAGTTATACGCCGAGGCATAAGCACATAATATAGCTCAAATTCATAGCTTCTCCAGTGAGAAAGGATGGTAATCGCGTTCAAAATGTGGTAAGTAGTTCTCTGCTGCATCCA
>JAGMDB010000031.1 GCA_023128875.1 Dehalococcoidia bacterium
CTCTTATCAAGCAGGGTACAAACACGAAGACTAGCAGGGTTGTGAGCAGACAGGTGGCCGAGAATGTAGTTCAGCGTCATGCCGGTGTCTACAATGTCTTCAACCATCATCACGTGTTGCCCCGTTATGCTGCTATCGACGTCTCGGGTTATCTTCACCACCTGATCCTCACCGCCGTAGTATGAGATGGCCATGAAGTCCAGGGTAACCGGCAGGGAGAGCTGCTGCATCAGATCAGCCATAAAGCAGACAACGCCCTTCAGAACGCCTACCAGCATTAGTCGCTGGCCCGCGTAATCACGCGAAATCCGCCTAGCCAGGGTTCTTACCCTCCGCTGAATTTGGGTGTGGCTATACAAAACACGATCGATTCCCTCTACCTTGGCCGTGCCCAGAGGGCCATAACCATATTTGGCCAGGAGCTTGAAAAAATCATTTTTGTTCAGAAGCTTGATATTGACTTCAGGGTAGAGTTCCTTGAGTCGCCGCCGCTTCCGATTCTTCTCGGTCAGTAGATTCTGCTTAAGTGTCGTGAGTTCAACATAAAGGTCCAACTCAGGCAGATAGAAATCGGGCGTGAACATCTCTGCTATCCTGCCGCCTTTCCACCTCAGGGGGAAGGAGCGAGGCTCGTAAAGCCATTCGATACAATAGAAATCCAGAAGTTTGGCAAATTCCTCTTCGCTAGGGTGAGCAAATTCCACTGGCCGCAGCAATGTCGTGGGTGCTTGAGGCGCTTGAGCTGACTTTGCTTTCTTCTCACTTGCCTTGTATCTTCGCCTTAGCAATTGGTGAAGCTCCGCTCTCTCCATAAGAACAGCGCTCACATCAGCAACGCTGCTGAGAAAATTCTTGTCAGCCTCTGAGAATTGACCAGGCTCTCGTGTATACACTCTGATTTCACCAATTGTCTCTCCCTTGTCAAGTATAGGGACTCCGAGTATGGAATGTACTCTTTGCTCCTCTGCTATTTGAGGGTGTTGGATTCTTTCATCCTTGCCAGCATCGGGAACAAATACCACCTGGCCATCAAGAATTCCAGGAAGGCTCTTATGAGCATCAAGCGGGCCTTTCCTAAGATAGATGTCGCTGAGACCACAAGCGCCTACTGTGATAAGGTATTCCTTTTTAGAGTCGAGGAGAAAAATACAACAGCCATTTGTTCGCACTGCCTTGGTAGTGCTTTTAGCGATAGAATTAAAGGTTTTTCTCAAACTCAAACTCGAATTGGCAACTTTGGTTATATGCCTTAGAGCCAAATAATAACTGCCCTTGGAGGTGCTCATTTTTTTCATTGTTTACTCACATTTGGTAAAGCCGCAGTTGGGGCAGATATCACAACCTTCCTGATAAATCAAAAGACTACCACATTCAGGGCATTGTCCCGCCAAGCTTTTGACCGCTTCAGAGGCTCTGGAATTACCACCATCTTCATTCTTGACATATTTTTGCAACACAGTGGCAATAGCATCAGCACAGGACATAACAGCATGTCCTTGTTCCCAAGCAATCGAGGGACAGCGGATACCACGCAAATGCCTAGCAATAGAATCCACCTCTACCCCAGATCTCAGGGCCAAGGAAGTGAGGCGGCTAATGGCCTCAAGTTGTGCTGCTGCACAGCCCCCGGCTTTCCCTAGAGTGGCAAAAACTTCAGCTATACCCTGTTCATCAAAATTTACCGTTACATAGATATAACCACACCCGGTGCTTATCCTCTCAGTTATCCCCCTGGTAACTTTAGGCCTTTTCCGGGGAACTAGCTTACCTTCAATCTTTTCCCTCTCTTTACCTACTGTAAGAACCTGGCTTTCTCGGCTTCTATCTCGATAAATAGTTATTCCTTTCAAGCCTTCGTGGTAAGCTAGCATATATACCTTGGCTACATCCTCAGGTGTTGCCTCATAGGGGAAATTGACTGTCTTGGATACAGCGCTATCAGTAAACTTCTGAAAGGCTGCTTGCATTCTAACATGCCATTCTGGGGATATGTCGTGGGCACAGACAAAGAGCCTCTTTATCTCCTCAGATATGCCTGGCATATCCCGTAACTTTTTCCCTTCAGCTAGCTCTCTCATCAATTCTGCGGAATACCCATCTTCCTTTTGGGCTGCTTCCTCGAAATAAGGGTTTATCTCTACAAATTCCTCATTCTCGAGGATATGGCGTACATAGCTTAAGGCAAAGATTGGTTCAATACCACTGGAGCAATTGGCGATTATGCTCAAGCTACCCGTAGGAGCAATGGTAGTTCGAGAGGCATTTCGAAAACGACGTCCACCAGGCACATCATAGATACTTCCCTCAAAGGCAGGGAATACGTCCCTCTCCTCAGCCAGCTCTATCGAAGCTTTATCTGCCTCCTCAGATATGAAATGCATAACTTCTTCAGCCACGCTGACAGCTTTTTCACTGTCGTAAGGAATGCCAAGCTGAATCAGCATATCAGCGAAGCCCATTATTCCCAAACCTACTTTTCTAATGGCCTTTGTCTTTTCTGCTATTTCAGGCAAGGGATATTGATTAACCTCAATCACGTCATCAAGGAAGCGAACAGCTAGCTTAGCCACCTTCGAGAGCTTAGCGTAGTCAATTTGGGGTTGGTTATTCTGGCAAACCACCATTTTGCATAGATTTATAGAGCCCAAGTTACAAGATTCGAAGGGAAGCAAAGGTTGTTCACCACACGGGTTAGTGCTTTCTATCTTGCCCAATTTAGGTGTAGGGTTATACCTGTTTATCTCATCCATAAACACAAGGCCTGGATCGCCAGTGTGCCAGGCCAGACTAACAATCTTATGGAATACCTCTGTAGCATTAAGCTTACCAGCCACTTCCCCGGTCCGCGGGTTTACCAGGTCGTAGTTAGCATCTTTCTCTGCCGCTTCCATAAAGCTATCACTTACAGCTACGGAGAGGTTAAAATTGGTCAGGGCTTCGGAGTCCTCTTTAGCTGTAATAAATTTTAGGATATCAGGATGGCTCACATTAAGAATTGCCATATTAGCCCCACGGCGCATACCACCTTGTTTTATCACATCAGTGGCTGTATCAAAAACTCGCATAAAAGAGACAGGGCCACTGGCGATACCACCGGTGGAGCCAACTCTATCCTTCTCCGGCCTTAGTCGAGAAAAGGAAAATCCAGTGCCGCCTCCGCTTTTGTGAATTAAAGCAGTATATCTCACCGCCTCAAAAATGGATTCCATCGAATCATCAACAGGTATAACAAAACAGGCCGATAATTGCCCCAATTCGCGGCCAGCATTCATCAGTGTAGGAGAGTTAGGCAGAAATTCCAGGTTTGTCATCAGTTGATAAAATATCTCCTCTATAGAGGAGATATCCGCTCCCGTGTCATAAAGGGATTCGGCTGAGGCAATATGTCTGGCTACGCGACGAAATAGTTCCTGCGGCGTTTCAATAACTTCCCCCCTCTGGTTTTTTTTCAAATATCTTTTCTCCAGAACTCTCAAGGAATTGCCGCTAAGTTCAATTCCAGAAACGACTTGGCTACTCGCTTGGGGAGAAAATTCATCTGCAGTCATAACTTGGCTGACTATTGCCTGGAGTTGGGAGGAGGATATGGAATACTTATGGCCTGGCAGAACAAGCTCTTCCATACCAGGTAAGGGTCGAATCCCCCCCAAACGTTGCATCACTCGTTCCGTAAAGCTTTCCAGCATGTTTCTATCAGTTATACCCATAGATTCAGCAGCAGCAAAAACAGCTCGAACTACCTTATCTCGATCGATGAATTTACCCCGGCCTGTTTCTCTTCGGGATTTAGCCACTTCTTACCTCTTCTTCCGACTAATTAGGGAATTCACCGCCTTGGAAGGCAACAGCGGTAATTGATTTGCTGGCAATGTCAGGCTTTCTCCTTCCGCTAAGCTATCTACTACCTGTTTCAAAGCACCAATATCAGCAAATTCACGATAAACGCTAGCAAAGCGAATATAAGCTATGTGGTCAAGCTTCTCCAGCTCTCGCATAACCAAGTCACCAATAACAGAGCTAGAGATTTCAGCTTTGCCAAAGCCATAAAGCTCAGCTTCAACATTATCTATTAGCTTATCAATAGCTCCTGTGGGTAGAGGGCGTTTCTCACAAGCTTTGCGGATTCCATAGGAGAGTTTGTCTCGGTTAAATTCTTCGCGCCGGCCATCCTTCTTAACCACCAGGATATTATGAGACCGTGCACGCTCGTAAGTAGTGAAGCGAGCCCCGCAAGCAATACACTTTCTCCGCCGTCTTACCTCTTCATCCACAGAGCGAGAATCTACCACTCTCGATTCGGATCCACCACAGTGAGGACACTTCATAAGTTTCCCTATAAATTGTATTATACAGAAATTCTACCACTATATGTAGTAAAAAGCAAGTAAATATGGGGCTGAGTAAGACTGATTACACATATAGCTTAATCGGATTTGCCTTATAGTTCCAGAAGTAAAGAAAAGGCGGTGCATTATGACTGCATCGCCCTTTCTTGACAAAACTTAAGGTTCACTGCCAGGAGATTTTGGCTGGCTGCGGGACAAGTTCCTCCTTGCCCTTAGCAGTGTTCACTAGCTGTGAGGAGGAGTAACGTTGACTACGGCGTAGGAAAGAGGGAACATCAAGGGTTTCACCACTTTTCATTAATTGGCGAAGTTCCTCCAACCTAGGTGCCCCCTTGCCATACTGGCTACTGAAACCGGTGGCAATAACGGTAATCCTAACTTCGCTGTCCATCCCAGATTCAAAGACCACCCCAAATATGATGTTAGCTCTGGGATCAACTGCTTGGCTTATGACTTGAGCTGCCTCATTGCACTCGAAGAGAGTCAGGCTGGGGCCGCCACTGATATTAAACAGCACTCCTCTAGCTCCGCTTATGGAGACATCGAGCAATGGACTAGCCAAAGCAGCTTTGGCAGCTTCAGCAGCTCGATTCTGCCCAGTGCCTTTCCCTACAGACATCCATGCTGGGCCGGCATCTTTCATCACTGATTTAATATCAGCGAAATCGAGGTTAATTAACCCGGGAGTGGTGACGACCCCAGAGATAGCCTGCACTCCATGGAAAAGAGCATCATCAGCCATTTTGAAGGCACTATCAACAGTTGTTTTGGCATCACAGAGATGCAGGAGGCGATCGTTAGGTATAATAATTAGTGTATCCACCTTGGTACTCAACTGAAGTATACCCTCTTCGGCCGTTTCGGTGCGGTGTCCTCCTTCGAAAGCGAAGGGTTTGGTCACCACGCCAATGGTAAGAGCACCAGTTTCCTTAGCCAGTTGAGCCACAACAGGGATACCACCAGTGCCTGTGCCACCACCCAAGCCACAACTGATGAATACCATATCCGCCCCCTCGACGACCTCTTCGATTATCTGTCGGCTTTCCTCAGCCGCCTTGAATCCCATCTCTGGAGCACCACCTACACCCAGACCTTTGGTCAACTTCTCCCCTAGTTGAATGCGAGTAGGTGCCTCAGCCAATGCCAGAGCCTGAGCATCGGTATTCATAGCTATAAAATCAACGCCTCTAATGCCTTCGCGAACCATACGGCTGATAGCATTACAGCCACCTCCACCAATGCCTACCGCCTTAATTTTTGCCGGTGTTGGAGCGACTATCGACTTTGCCATTTGAACCTCCTTTTCTAAGAAACATTAAAATCCTGCCATCCTTTAACCACGAAACAGTTTCCTGAATAAACCAATAAAACCACCCAAGATGCCGCCTCTTTTTACCTGCCAGGTTGA
>JAGMDB010000032.1 GCA_023128875.1 Dehalococcoidia bacterium
GTCATGAAGGACGTCAGTGATGCCATAAATGCCTGAATCCGAGGGTTGGCCTTTGCGTACCGGAAGTCGCAACACAGACTTCCCCAGCTCCTCAAGTCCAGTCAAGTTGGCTGTGCCACCTGTAAGCACTAAGCCACAGGGGGCCAAAGATTGATAATCAGTGGTGGGCATTTCCAGAAGAATGAGTTCAAACAATTCCTCCATCCTGGAACGGGTAATATCGCATAAATCTCGATAAGAGGCGCTGTGACCGTTCTCCATGCCCGTTAGACCGGTATCTTTACTGGTATCTAATCCTGGCGTTACGTTACCGTATATCTTTTTCATTCTCTCAGCTACAGGAAAAGGCAGGCCTAAGCCAATGGCTATGTCGCTGGTCACTTGGTAGCCAGCTACCGGGATAATTGCGCTGTGGTAAATATTCCCATCTTTGAACACCGCTATATCTGTGGTGCCGCCCCCAATATCAGCCATGATAACGCCACTATCTCTTTCCTGCTGGCTTAATACTGCCTCCCCACTGGCTAAAGGCTCTAGAATTAAATCCTCAACCTCAACATGGGTAGCTCGAATACACTTGACTAGATTTTGCACCGAAGACACTGACGCAGTGATAATGTGAGTCTCCACATCTAATCTGGTGCCGTGCATACCTACTGGTTGTTTTACTCTTTCTTCGCCATTTAGTGTGTAATAGCGAGGGATAGCATGAAGTAATTTCCTCCCCTCAGGAACAGGGATACTGCGAGCCGCAGACAACACTCTTTTGAGATCTTGAGGGCGAACTAACCGGTCGTCACGTGGTATAGACACCACGCCTCGATTATTAAGGCTGCTTATGTGTCTACCGGTAACCCCCACAAATACAGAGTCTATTCTCATGCCGCTAACTCTCTGAGCGTCCTTTATTGAGTCAGCAATGGCTGCCTTAGCCTCATCCATATTGACTACAATACCTTTGTGCAGGCCATGACTAGGAACAACTCCTACTCCCAGAACTTCGATGTCATCTTGCGCTCTTACATTAGCTACGATGGTGGCTATCTTAGTTGTACCCACATCAATGGCGGAAATAATTTTCTTGGCCATTTTTACCTCCTTTGTTATTATAGATACTCTTGTTTACTTCAAGCGCTCGGCTATTCTCATCTTAGCGCTGCGGCTGCGTGGGTTGGATTCTATCTCCAACGAAGTAGGCCTGATGGCCTTCCTTGATATAAGTTTTAGGCTGGGCACATGCCCACAGCGACATACTATTGTTCCCGGTGGACATAGGCAGCTACTAGCTTCACGCCGCATAAACTCCTTAACTATACGGTCTTCCAAGGAATGATAGCTGATAACCACCAATCTGCCTCGAAAACGAAGGAGGTTAATAGTCTGTTCCAGAGCCACTTTTAGATTATCTAGCTCCCTATTAACAGCAATACGAAATGCCATGAAAGTCCTGGTGGCTGGGTGAATCCTGGCACGCTTACGGCCAAGGACTTGTTCCACCACCTGAGCAAGCTGTACGGTAGATGTAATAGGGCGGCTCTGTACAACGTGCTGGGCTATTCGTCGGCTGTGACGCTCCTCCCCATATTCCTTGATAATATGGGCTAACTCCTGCTCAGGGAAAGTGTTAATGATGTCAGCAGCGGTTAGTCCTTGTCGGGAGTCAAACCTCATATCGAGAGGAGCCTCGCGCTGAAAGCTAAAGCCACGCTGGGCTGTATCCAGTTGCTGGGAGGAGACACCAAGGTCAAGAAGAATACCATCAACTGGATAGAATTTGTATTTGCTACAGATAGCTTTGAGGTTAACGAAGTTGTCATTAACCAAGCTAACTACTTCACTATAGTCGCTAAACCTAGCTTCGGCTATTCTAATAGCCTCAGAATCAGCATCAATGCCCAGGAGCTTACCACTAGGTAAAATCCTTTCCAAAATGGCAGCGGCATGCCCGCCTGAACCCACAGTGCAGTCAATAAAATATCTCCCCGGTTGAACCTGTAATCCTTCTATGGTTTCATTAAGCAAAACAGGGACATGAGTTGGCAAAGACACAGTCACGCTCATTAGCTATGCTCCAAGGCTCTCCATAATGTGGGATGCTTGTTCGTCAGATGTAGCTTTCTCTTCCTTCCACAGTTCCTCCTTCCAAAGTTCAACATAATTATTGACACCAACAACAACCACAGTATCGCCAATCTCAGCATAACTGCGTAAAGGGGGAAGCAATGTTATTCTACCTTGCCTATCAAAGGAGGTACTGAAAGCAGAACCAAAGATGGCAC
>JAGMDB010000033.1 GCA_023128875.1 Dehalococcoidia bacterium
AATCCAAAGCCGCATCCACATATTGCGTTCCGCTTCTCAAAGCAGCTTTCATTATGTTGGCGTTGAATTGGGGCACAACCAGATTAATAATAACATCCACTCCCTTGGCTGCCCCTTCAATATCCTCAATCCTCCCTGCATCCAGCTTCACGACGGTGATCTTTTTGCTGTTTATTTTGTTCTTGACCTTATTAGCCAGATCTATATCTACGTCACCCAAAACTATCTCTGATATATCCTTGTCTCTGGCTAGAATCGAAGCACATGGTGCTCCCTGGCATCCAGCTCCTACAATTAATACTTTCATCTATAGTACCTCCTTTTTTATTGAATTTTTATTTTGACTCCGACTTTTCGGCAATAGTTCTGCTTCAGCTAAGTAATGCAAGATTACAGAAAAAAGTGTTGTGTCATATTTTATTTTCTCTTTCATATTGGCTCCTTTAGCAAGACTGGGGTTTGTATATGGTTTTCACTGTGATCCCAGTTTTGCCTGCATCAATACCGTGTGTAGTCACTTTGTTGCTCCTAAATTTCTCCCCTAATGCCGGCCAGTTCTCTAGCCAGTTTCTTCTTCGACTCGATATTTGCATTCCGCAGTATGGTCATTCGGTGCGTTTCTGGCGACCCAGCACCATGAATGTTAGAAACGATATCTCTGCTTTCAAAAGCCAGCTTTTCTATCAAGCGGAACAGGCGCACCCTGTCTCCTGTGGGCACATCCTCGGCACCTTTGAGGTATTTCTGGAGCAGGGGGCCAATTTCCGGGTTCTCAAAGTCCTTATCTGAAGGCATGTCAGCCACCAAGCCGCCAGCAATCTCAATCATCATGCGGATTACTTCCTGCAGCTCTTTGCCTTCGTACAGCTTGGAGGTATTGGACAGAACCGGGTCAACCATGTAGATACCAGAGAGTGTTGGCTCGGCCTCAACTGAAGCGGCGATGGAGCAGCCATAGATTGCCTCAGTAGTCTTCAGCATCTCAGCTAATTTATTGTTGATATGTGATACCCGAGGCAGGCCGTTGTAATCGGCAGACAGGGCAGCAGCTCCGATGATAACATCACCCACACCACTCTTACAGCCCCCGTGAGAGTGGCGGTGGTAGTTGCCGAAGTTAATCACCATGGGACCGGCGTATTCATACTCGCCGGCAAGGAACACCTGCTCCCAGGGCACAAAGACATCATTGAACAAAATCATGGGGGCAAACTTGCTATATTGGATGTTACCCAGGTCGCAGTCTTGAAGGGGCCTAGCTTCCAGAGTTCCCCGGCCATAGACATGAACCATCCCCTCAGCGTCTATTGGGACGGCAAAGGAGACGGCGTAGTCTTTATCAGCTTCTTGCATGGTTCTGGTGGGGACAATCAGGGCCCAGTGAGCACAGAGGGAGCCTGTCTGGTGTATCTTAGCTCCCCTAACCACGATGCCCTTGTTATCCCTGTCCACGATGTGAAGATACATATCTGGGTCAGCCTGCTGTGACGGACGCTTAGAGCGGTCACCCTTGACATCGGTCACACCGCTGGCGACAGTGAAGTCGTTCTGCTGCATGTTCCTGACGAAGTTCACCAGTCTCTTGTGGTAGCTGGTACCATACTTCTGGTCGCAGTTATAGGTCTCAATACCTACAGCATTCATGGCATCCATACCGGTGCACCGCATAAAGCAGGTGCCGATTCTCTGGGTGAGGAATTTCAGCATCCTGACCTTGGCCAAAAGGTCATCCCGGCTCTCGTAGAACTTAACGAAGCGGCTGACTTCTTCATCTATTAGCCTGGACTTAGCTACGAGTTTCTTTTTACCCTCCGCTTCCTGCGCTAGCGCATAGGTTTGTGCTACCCCGGCTATCATATGCTTGATTAATGGGTGTTCATAGGCGTTCTCGACTCTCTGCCCCAGAATATAAGCGGTTGGATGTACGTCTTTCAGAGAGTCATAGTATTCCTTGATTGTCTTCAGTGCCATTGGCCACCTCCTTCATATGAATCAAAACGTCGCCGAACCAGCTCCACTATCTGTAGCGGATACCCGGCTACTTCTACACCAACCTGTCGGAGGGCAGTTACCTTACTTTGCGATGTGCCCATGCTGCCTTGGATGATAGCGCCGGCATGACCCATCCTCTTACCCTCAGGGGCACTACGCCCGGCGATATAAGCGATAACCGGCTTGGTCATGCGATAAGCTATGAACTGGGTGGCTTTTTCCTCTTGGATGCCTCCCACCTCACCCACGATCACCACTAGATCGGTATCTGGGTCGTTTGCGAAGACTTCTAACAATTCCGGCATGTTGGTAAATACCACAGCGCCAGCTCCCATGCCGACCACTGTACTCTCACCTAAGCCAGCAGCTGATAAGTCAGCGCTGATCTCATAGGCTAGGGTGCCACTTCGGGAGATGACTCCGATACGACCAGCCGTGAACATGTTCCCTGGCATGATTCCCATCTTGGCTTCGCCGGGAGTGATGATGCCCGGGCTGGTGGGACCCAGAAGTCGCACCTCTTGATTCTTGGCATACGCCCTGATTTCCATGGCATCGTGTGTTGGCACATGCTCGGTAACGATGACGATGAGCTTAATACCGGCTTCGACGGTATCTAGGACTGCAGCTTTGACCGAGGCTGGAGGCACAAAAAACACGGAAGCCTCTGCCCCTCGCTCGACGACAGCTTCGGTGACAGTATCATACACGGGAATGCCCTCTACTTCCTCGCCCCCTCTTCCAGGAGTAACCCCAGCAACGATATTGGTGCCGTACTCCAGCATCCATTTGGTCTGGACTCGCCCCACTCTGCCTGTAATACCCTGCACTAGAACTCTGGTCTCTCGGCTAAGTAGGATGCTCACTTTTCTCCCTCTAACAGCTGTGCGAGCTGTTCAACTCCCTTTTCTGTAGCTACCTCGGTAACTACTGTGATCCCTTGCTCTTTTAGGATCTCCCAGGTTTCCTCTTGGCGATTCCCCAACACCTTAGCTACGATGGGAATGGTAATCTTGTGCTCCCGAATATAGCTGACAATCCCCTTGGCTCCGTCGTGGATGGGGTTGATTCCTCCGTAAAGGTTGATAAAGATCCCCTTCAATCCCTTCTTTTGCAAGACCAGGTCCATCACTTGGTACAGAAGTTCAGCGGTGATGGCTCCTCCCGTTTCCAGGAAGTTGGCCGGGCGAAATCTCTGGCTGATGATGTCCATGCTAACCATTCCCAGTCCAGCACCACTGGCAATGATTCCTATCTCTCCATCCAGATCCACATAGGTGACACCAATCTGGCGGCCCTTCCGCTCTAGGGCATTGAGAATGCGATCCTCTAGGACGACTTGGAGGCTAGGGTGACGGTACAGGCTGGCATCATCGACCTCCACCTTGGCATCGACAGCCAAGTAGCTTCCTTTGCTAGTTCGAACTAAAGGGTTAATTTCAGTGACCAAAGCGTCGTACTTGCGGAAAATATCATAGAGAATGTGAAGAGTAGCTGCTACTTGCACTAGCTCTTCTTGTTCCAAACCCACCTCTTGGGCCATTTGCTGTGCTTCAAACAGAGAGAGACCCTTAGTGATGGGAACCTGCCTAGAGGCGACCTGTTCTGGATGGATTCTGGCTACTTCCTCGATGGAGACCCCACCACCAGCGCTAAGGATAACCATTGGGGTGCCGCTATATCCGTCCACGGTAACTCCCAAATAGAATTCCCGCTCTATTTCCACCTTTTGGGCCACCATCACTTGGTGCACAGAAAAGCCCTTTATTGGCCTATCCAAGATGCGATGGACAATTTCCCCTACCTGTTCTAGCGAGTCGGCAGTCTGAACCCCTCCGGCCAGACCCCGACCTCCGACTAATATCTGAGCTTTAATTAAAGTTACTACTAAAATCGTAACCTGTCAAGTTTCGGAAGCCTTGCAATATTACGGAATACGCATTATAATAAATGATAGCCTAGGTTTTTGTAATTATTTAGTCTGAGACATTGTGCAAAACTATAATATGTTTAATACTGTCTCAGTTTTTGTAAAATTTATAGGGGAGTTTAGTTTATTTGCCGATGAAGTTAGACAAAATTGACCGTGAATTAATATTGGGTTTACAAAAAAACGGCCGACGCAGCTATATGCAATTAGCCAAAATGATAGGCGTTGCCGAAGGTACTATCAGGAATCGGCTGAAAAAGCTGATGGCTGGGGGGTTCATTAAAGTAACCGCCATTCCAGAGTTATCTAGTTTGGGCTTTAGCTTTATAGGTATTGTGGGAATGCAGGTTCGTCTGGCAGACTTACGCCAGGTGGCAGAGCAACTAGCCCAAAATCCACATGTATGTTACGTCGCCAATGTGACTGGTAGATATGAGCTCATCGCCATTGTCGTGACTAAATCGCCTGGGGAGTTTGCCTATTTTATGGAACATGTGGCCTCCGCCATATCCAGCATCTTGAGGACAGAAACCTTCGTTACCCTAAAGATCTACAAAGGGAGTGGCGAAGGATTAGATACAACTCAGCTCATCAGCAACCTTGATATTCCCACGCCGTAAAAACATTAAAGTCTTATCTCATTATCGAGCTTACATCAGTTCATGATCCTGGTTTGAAAATCACTGAACTGCAACTACCAAGGACGAAGCATGAGTGGATATCATTTCCGTAAAGTTGTGGACAAGTGCATCAGTACACCAGCTGAAGAATTGGCCAGTCCAGATTGACCTGCCCCCGAAAACGAGTCCAGTTTCATGTTAGGTTGGAAAATAAGAAAGGGGGCATTGGATGGCCAGAAAGCTATACACAGCGGAGCAGATTATCAACAAACTCCGCGACGCTGAAGTACTACTCAGCCAAGGGGCTACCCTCGCCGTAGTCTGGAAGAAGATCGGGGTTAGCGACTGCACCTACTGCCGCTGGCGCAAAGAGTACGGTGGCATGAGGATAAAGCAAGCCAAGCGCCTCAAGGAGTTAGAGCAGGAAAACTCTCGCTTGAAGCGGCTGGTAGCTGAAATTTCTCTGCTTCTTCATGCGAAGACGTTTTCTGTTTCACCATAGGGGTACAGTCTGGAATTAGAAATCATGCCTCCCTTCGGACTCATTTCGTATCGGGAAGAACTACTATTTGACAGAAAAATGGCGCAGTTTTAGAATGCGAAAAGATAGAAAATTGTTATAGGGATTAATTCGATGAAGTGTACTGGTGAACATATGAGGTTTCGCCTTCTTCTCATTTCACTTTATGACTCTGTTATTGCTAGACCGCTATTATTATTGTTCAATACCCAAATATTTGGGAAGCGGGACCTTGTTTAAGACAATAAACTGAAGGAGGTGTTATTTATGGTAATGGAGAGATGGAGGCCAGGGAGAGGGCTAATTCCGTGGAGACCATTCAGCGAGCTGGAGGAGGTGGAACGGCGCTTTGAGAATATCTTTGGCAGGTCACGTCTACCCTCAGTGTGGAGACGTATTCCTACGGTGGAGATGGGATGGGCACCAGCCATAGAAGTGTTCGAGAAAGAGGATAAGTTTGTGGTGAAGGCTGAGCTCCCGGGGATGACAGAAGAAGATATAGATATCTCGGTGGTAGGCGACACGTTGACCATAAAAGGGGAACGCAAGGCTGAGGACGAGGTCAAAGAAGAAGACTATTACTGCTGTGAGCGTTCTTATGGTAGCTTCTCACGCTCGATAGCTGTGCCTTCTAATGTAGATGCCAAGAAGATTGAAGCTAGCTATGACGATGGGGTTCTGGAGGTTAGCCTTCCCAAAGCGTCGGAGGTCAAACCAAAGAAGATTGCAGTTTCAACTCGGAAAAAGGGGAAAGCCAGTAAGTAGCATATTAAGCCTTTGTTGTCCCGCTTCCCAGCTTTTCGGTTATATCGTACTTCCCTAAATTCTATCCTTCTTTCTCTTTAGTATTTCTGGCGTCCCTTCACCACATACCAGACGTAGTCTCGATGATATGGCCGTTCCCTTCTGCTGCCAAACGGCGCCTGTAGATAAGCGAAGCAGCCTGGCGGCGTACGAGCACTCGCACTCTACCTTAGCCCGTCAACCTCCTAAGGGCCCATGGTTCTCGGAGGCTAGATGGGATAGAACTTGAATTGTGACTACGCTATCAGTTTCCCTAATTGATATCAAGGCTGTTTTGATTTGCCTAAGTACTTTGCAATAGATAGAATGATAATGATATAAACGTTTTCTCCATCACCTTCCAAGCAGTATTTACGCTCCTCGGTATAGGTATCCTGGGTTTCTGGATCATTGGGAGAAGACGTGTGCCCTCAAATACACTGGCATTCTTGTCCTCTTTAGCCATTGACCTCGCGTTGCCCTTTCTCGTAATTACCAACTTAATATTTGATTTTTCACCGCAGAAGTATCCGAACTGGTGGCGTATGCCGCTCTGGTGGCTGGGTTTCACATTCGTGGCATTAGCACTCTCCGTGGGAGCATCCTTGTTGGTCAAAAGGGAAATACGTAGTGAGTTTACCATGAGTCTCTTTTACCAGAACGGCCTTTTCTTTCCTATCCTAATTATCGGAGGCCTTTTTGGTCAGGGTAACCCTTATTTAGTCATGCTTTTTCTGTTCATGATATTCTACCCTTCGATGATATTTAGCACATACACTTTGTTCTTCACCAAGGGTATTCAGAAAGATAAGCTAAACTGGCGTCGGATAGCGAATCCTGTGCTGGTTGCTACTGCCGTCGGCCTTATGATTGGTTTAGTCGCAGCCAGAGACTATGTGCCGGATTTTTTGCTTAGCATCCTTACCATGGTGGGAGCTATGGCAACGCCGCTTTTTATGCTAATACTTGGCGGCAATGTATATAATGACTTCATGTATAAAGGGAATGAAAAGGAGAAATCATATATCTGGGAAGTTTTTAAGTTTGTCCTCATTAAGAACATACTCTTTCCACTCGTTTTTCTCGGTTTATTGCTTTGGCTCCGCCCTGATTACACTGTCGCCTTTCTTGTCATGCTTCAGGCAGTTGTGCCCCCCATTACAGCGATACCAATCTTAACCGAGCGGTGTCGGGGAAATCGGAAGATAGCCAGCCAGTTTATCGTTGCCAGCTTCATATTCTCTCTATTATCAATCCCAGCGTTCCTTTATTTATTCAACAGGTTTTTCTCGATGCCTTTATGATAGAGCCCGTTACAAAAACAGCGAGTTGGAGGCACAATAAATACGGCTCTCCAATCATTTCCCACAAGATCCAACGAAGTAGCAGAAAGCTTTTTGCAGATTGAAGCCAAGTGTATTTCTTTCAACGAATCATCGGTTTGTTACCTACAACTGCCAACTGCTAACACCCCTCCCCTGCATGGTAGAATGTAGAGAAGGGATGTCTTATTTTGGAGCCAACAACAATGGATGCTGGTGTTTGTGGATGAGTCAGGGAGAGAGGCGAGCAAGGCACTGAATTCTTGCAGAAGGAGGTAACATGGGGCAGAAAATAAGGGTATTAAACATGAAAGAGGTAAAGCAAATCCTCTCGATGTCGGATGTACTGGGATTAGTGGAAAGGGCGTTTAAAGAGAGGGGGCTGAAACACGTGCAAATGCCGCCTAAGTCTTACTTATTTTCCCAAAAGTTTGGCGGTGATCTCAGGGTAATGCCTGCTTATCTTAAGGAGCTGGATGAGATAGGGGTAAAGTTAGTTAGCGTATACCCCGGTAATCCATCGAAGTATGGCCTGCCAACTGTGTTAGCTACAATCGTGCTCTTTGACCCCGAGACTGGCGCGCCGATAAGTTATATGGATGGAACATGTATTACTGCTATGCGAACAGCTGCTGCCTCTGGAGTAGCCGTCAAATACCTGGCCAGAAAAGATGCCAGAGTGCTTGGTATGATAGGAGCTGGATATCAATCCGTATTCCAGTTAGATGCAATAAATAAGGTAATGAAAATTGAGTCGGTTAAAATATTCGATTTGATTGAGAAAGAGGCTGAGAATCTCGCAGTGTTAGCGAGGAAAAAGTTTGGCTTGAATGCCAGGGTAGTAACCACTGCTGAGGACGCTGTAAGAAGCTCGGATGTTCTGGTCACTGTCACTCCCACCAGGACGCCTGTAGTTAAGAGAGAGTGGGTTACAGAGGGGATGCACATCAATGCCGTAGGTGCTGATGCCCCTGGGAAGGAGGAACTTGAGGCAGGGATACTTAAGCGTGCCAGGATTGTGATAGATGATTGGGAACAAGCCAGTCATAGCGGCGAGATAAATGTGCCAGTTAGCAAGGGAATGATAACGAAGGCGAGTATTTATGCTGAGATAGGAGAGATAGTGGCTGGTGCTAAGCCGGGAAGGGTTTCAGCTGACGAAATCACTATGTTTGACACGACAGGTTTAGCTATCCAGGACATCATAACGGCGTGGCGTGTCTATGAGATGGCAGAGGAGAAGGGTATAGGACGAGAGTTTGAGCCTTTGTACTGTGAGCCCTAAGCCCTGGATAGGGTGAGGGCTTCACGCCTTCCCGTTTTTTTACCTGGTTACACATTAACCATAATGCGCAGTTTCCAGTAATTAGTTGGTAGTTAAACTGCTAACCGCCAACTGCCAACCGCCAACTGGTTTCACGCTCTCCCGAACACTGCGAAAGCGGCGGTGGCGCTCCCTGCTAATTCGGAAAGCGGGTAATCTTCCCTCGCTGGTCAATTTATAGATTGTCCTCATGGAAACACAAAGGTATTCGGCAGCCTCTTCTATGGTAAACCATTCCTTTGTGGTTAGCATGAGACTTACCTCCTTTGCTGTGTAGCAAATGTATCATTAAGGCTATTCTAGCGCATAGAGGCAAATAAGAGCAATATTGCTCAACAACCGGGGATTTAGCTCACAGCGCCAGGCCTGTTGATGGGCAGGTTGATGGCGATACCTGGTTTGTGCTTGACGCTCTACCTGTCATGGCAGGACTCACTGCCCTGGCCGGAATTATAGTTCGAGGAGGTATAAATGCGGATAAAGGCTGACAAAACGATTGGTTATGTCCTGCTTGCGGTGGGCGCAATTTCAATAATCCTGGCAGCGTGTTCTGTGTTCAATGTTTTTACGGAAGCAACAGTTCCCCCAGCGATATTTGAAATGAACAACATCACTATACCAATATCAGGCGGTGGAGGAATGCCCACGGTAGAAATTGAAATATTGTCGGGCGCAGAAATCAGTCAGATTACGAACATGATGCTGTGGTTTATACTCATGATATTTATCATTACCGCAGGAGGCAAGCTCGGCGGGCTTGGAGTCAAACTTATCAGGGATATAAAAGTCGAGGTAAAAAGAGAAGACTAGAAGCGGTTACGGGAGCGCCTTGTGCCCTCTATTAATCAGTTAATCAGTTGATAGTTAAACTGCTAACCGCCAACTGCTAACTGGTTTTACTCCCTCCCGAGCACTGGTTCACACTAACGGCAACGTAATTAATGCAACCAAAGCCCCCAACCGGCAGGTGACAAAATGGCTGATTGTTCAGTGGGCATTATCCATCAACACATCACGCCTTGTTTGCCCGGCGTATCTTAGCCTCAATAGTATTGACTTCATTCTGAGTCATAAGACCATCCTTGACAGCCATATTCAACAGGGCTCCTGTGCCAAAGATAGCAACAGAAGGATTCGCTGCCTTGCATGTATCTGCGGCCACGCTGTCATCTGTTGCTATGTCGAATTCCCGATGACAGGCAATCGCAATTGAGGCATTTAAGAGATAATTTACCGTCTGCTAGCCCACCAAGACACCCTGTAAACCAGCAAAAGGAAAAAATAGCCCCCACTACCACGATGCTTATTAAAAGGGTCTTTAGCCTTGATATGTCTTTTTAATTAACCTTTAATTAAGCTGGATATAATATATTCGCCGTTTTGGTACCGATATGAATTTTGCTACATTCAATTTTTCAGGCGCGTTTATCGGTTTTCAAACACCTCCAGTATCTCCTCAATCTCCATCACCGAATCCCCGGCGTTTTTTACCGGGTTTTCCGCTATTGAAAAGACGTAGCCGTTCTTATGGGCGGTCAAAGTTTCTATCTCCTGTAATGTCCTCGGGCTGTAAATGATGCCAACCTTGTCTCCCTTCTTGACTATATCACCCATCTTCACCAAGGGGATGAAGACTCCACCCTTGTTGTTTCTCACAGCAGAAACTCTTTCATCCACCACCCATTTCAAGAGATATTGCTTGGGCGGGAGTTCAATCTTACCCTCTATCATACCGAGATCAACCATGATATTCTTTAGACCTCTCGCTGCGATCTGCACCACCGACTCAACAAAGATCGAATGACCGTCAAGCTCGGGGACTATAGCCGGTATACCGTTTTTGACACATGAACCACGAAAGGTGTTTCCACCGCCATAGGGCTCCATCTCTTTATAGAGAAGCTCAGCGCCAAAAACCCTCGCCATCCGCTCAGCCTTATCCACGACCTCCGCCGACACCCCTGCCGTGACCCCCCGACCCTCATAGAAAACCCAAACAGGGCTTCCTCTACGGCCGGTGTGGAAGTCTATAACATAGTCTGCCTTACCTTTGACAAAGTTGACCCACCAGGCATCAACAATCCTCTCCGTTAGAATCCCGTTGGGGTCACCGAGGCCAACACGGTTCATTTGTGGGGTCATAACCTCCCAACATGCCGGAAAACTGAAACCAAGGGGATTTGGCAGACAGAAGGTTATAGCGCCTGAGAGTGTTTTGGGGTCCAGGTTAGCTAACACACGGCGTATTCCCTCGAGGGCATGAACCTCCGAGGCGTGCTGAGCTACATGCATATAAAGCCACGGGCCATCCTTACTGCCATTAAACACTATGAAGGGTATTTCCAGAATCTGTCCATCGGCGAGAAGGTCTGGGATAGCTACGGCACCGTATGCTTTTTGTCCGGGTCCCGCAGTAACACCGGCGACAGTTATGCTCTTCTTCATCGAACCTCCTCCAGTTGATAAAGTTTTAAGCCGGGATTCCCGGTTAAGTTAACTCGTGGTTGTTTAGTCAAAGTAGCTTCGCCTTTTTCTTGCTGGTTTTCGCACCTTTGTTTGATGGCACAATTGCTTCTTGGTGTAGTCCTTATTTCTTAGATAGCAAAGCGAGTTAAGATTCCAATGTTTTTGGTGTTTGGATTAGCGTTTATCATGTAATTAAACCCAACAAAAGCCTGTTTTGTTACCGGACTAGACAAATATCTATCGTATTGACTAGTCTACACAAATGGCTTGTCAATAAGCTGGCATATCATCACTATCCTTTGTAGCTGGCTGATGGAGATATTGGAGCAGTCTTATTATTACACTCTTACCATTTGCCAAATTTAAGTCGCGCTATTGCCATAGCTAGAAAACCAGCGCCCAAACCAATAAAAAGACCCTGCACAAGGCCCCCTAGTGCCCAACCAATCCCCATACCAATAAACAAACCTGCTGGAATAAACAGTCCACTGATTGCCCATCGACTCTTGGACTCCTCAGTCTCGTTGCTCAACTCTCTTACCTCCTTTTAATCGGGATTTCCTATTTCAATTCGCAATGAGGCATCCTGGCCGTCATCGCTCTTATCAGTAATAGTATGTTCATGGTACGTTGTTGTCAATCTCCACTTTGGAGCCCTGTAATAGCCTTACTTTTAGGAACCCCCAGGGAAGGTTACGGTAAAGACTCTCCCCGACCAATTTTTCCCAGAATGTCGGGTGGCCCTAGGTATCGCCCCCTTTGGGGGGTGTGTTCACTTTTTGTTGACAAGCATTTTACAGGGTGTAAACAAGAAGGTATGCATTTGGACGGGGAGTCCGAGGGTTGGTCCAATTTGTATAATATCTAGAGAAAGAAACGCTAGCGGTAAAAGGCTAGCATTGTTACTACTGAATGGTGGAGACGTGGGAGGATCGAACTCTCCGCCCAGAAGGAGCTCTTTTCATAACCCAACAGGGGGCCTACGTAACAAAGCATCGGTTTGTTGGTTATGAAACAAGAAAAGGAGGATGCCCGCCAGACCTCTCCTAACCCTTTCTGTCCAGTCCTAGGGGTGCACTCCAGCGGCTTACCTTTCTGAAATCTAACCCAGCGAGTTTTACCACAAACGATACAAGCATGAAAAATATAGTTAAAGCTGGAATATCTATCCCCTTTTCCTATTTCTTCCCCCTTCTTAATGTCACCTATTTTTGGCGTTGCTTTCTTAAGGTATTGCCTTGCCACTCTCTTAATTTGTAGGACTGGTGTGCTAGGAGGGAAAGCAGCTACGAGTGTATGACCTTGATTTTGGGAAAGATAAGCTCGATTATTTTGCTCGTAGAAGGTCAATAGCATTAAAGGAGCTACGCATAAGCGGCCCCGACGCTACCCCTAAGAACCCCATCTTTCTCGCAATAAGATCGTATTGAGCAAACTCATCAGGAGTAATATATCTTACCACCTGGTGATGTTTTAGGGAGGGTCTCAGGTATTGCCCTAAAGTTATGCAATTGCACTCAGCCTCTCTCAGATCCTCCATAACCGCTATCACCTCATCTTCCTTTTCTCCCAACCCCAACATAAGCCCTGATTTAGTTAAAAGCCCCTTATCTAAAGATTTCGCCCTCTTTAGAACCTCCAAGGAACGGAGATATTTCGCCTGGGGTCGTACCTCTGAATAGAGCCGAGGGATTGTCTCCACATTGTGATTTAAGGCGCTGGGCTGGGCAGCAACGACCTTCTCCAGTGCCGATTGCGAACCTTGAAAATCTGGAATAAGAACCTCAACGCCGATACTTAAGTTATGGTGGTGCAGAACCCCTATAGCCCGAGCAAACTGTGCTGCGCCTCCATCAGGGAGATCATCTCGGCAAACGGAAGTAATGACCACGTATTTTAATTCTAACTCTTTTACTGCTTGACAAAGTCGCTCTGGTTCAGCAGGATCAGGAGGCAAAGGCCTTCCCGTTTCCACTCTACAGAAGGAGCAATGTCTGGTGCAGATGCTCCCCAAGAGCATAAAGGTAAGCCTGCCTTGAGAATAACAATCCTGACGATTGGGGCAGGCAGCACTCTCACACACAGTATGAAGACCCCAGTGCCGAACCACACTCCGTATTCTTCTTACTTTTTCTCCGTGAGGAATAGGTCTCTTCACCCAAAAAGGAGTCCTTAGTTTGTCTATACTTTCAAACATCATCCTCCCTTGATGTCATATCACAGGTTATAAACCATTTTATGGGAAAACTATATTTCATCTCCTTTTCCATCTAACTAAAGCCGCATCTACAGCCAAGGTCATGCAATCCAATGCAGGAGCAGCTGGCGGCGCATAGCATGTTTCCAATTGCATAAAATCTGCAAGAGTCATTTCCTCCAGAATCGCTATAGCAAAGACATTGATGCGTTGATGCACATCTTCCTCTCCAACAATCTGTGCAGCAATAATCTTTCCGTCATTGGGGTGAGCCATAACTTTAACAGTAATAGCTTTTTTGCCAGGGAAATAGCCCGGTAGTGTTAGGCCACTTATCTTGCCCACAATAGGCTCAATTCCTGCTTTTTCTAAGCCTCTCATTGTAGGCCCCACAGCAGAGACTTCTAACCCAAACAGCTCTGTTGTTCGGGTGTTCAAAATACCGCGGGGCATTTCTTCCTCCCCTCCAGCAGCATTCACTCCAGCAACTCTCCCTTGTTTAACT
>JAGMDB010000034.1 GCA_023128875.1 Dehalococcoidia bacterium
CACCAGCCAAACCTCAGATAGAATACGTGATGGATGCCATCTCGTATTATCGGCAGTCAAGAAAAGAACGGAAATAAGAAAAGCCCTTGGCGTCACCGCCGAGAGCCCTTTTTGCTTCGAAGCTGGTAATGGGGTTGGATTTGAACCAACAATTGGGCGAAGTGTTCATAGGCAAAGTAAAGGAGTGAAGGAGATAGAATTGTGACCAGTATCGGTATCTTGGCCTATGGTTCCTTAATAGATGATCTTGGATGCGAAATCGAAGCGGTGATCTCGCATAAGCTGGAAGGTGTCCAAACACCTTTCAGAGTTGAATTCGCTCGAAGTAGTTCCAAACGTGGTGGTGCTCCCACTTTAGTACCTGTTGAGCAAGGCGGAGAGCACGTGAAAGCCGTGATTATGATTTTGGAAGAGCAAGTATCAATAGATGAAGCTAAGGATATGCTATGGCGGAGGGAGACAAACCAGGTTTGCAGTAGCAAGTCATATAAGCATTCCCCTAATCCTGGTCCAAATACCGTGTGTATAAAAGAGCTTAAACAGTTTCACGGCATCCGGATTGTATTATATACCAGCATTCAACCAAACATAGATGAGCCAACGCCTCGTAAGCTGGCTAGGCTAGCCATTGACAGTGTTGGCAAGACCCAAAGAGGGCAAAAGCGAGATGGCATCAATTATTTAATTAATGCGAAATCTAAAGGTATTACAACCCCACTCACACAAGAGTACGAAGAAGAAATAAAAAAGCAAACAGGAGCCAAAAGCCTTGAGGAGGCTCTTGAGAAATTACAGCCAAGCTAACATAAGGATGAATATTACAAGAAAAGTCACACTAGCTTATTTTGTTACTTCTTGTAACAATCGTCCAGAATGTTACCTACGTGGTCAGCCAGGACAAACAGTTGCCGCTTAGGAGGTTTATTGCCAGGATTATTGGCAATGGTAGTAGCTCGGTCAAATACTAAGGCTGAAAGCCAGTTCAAAAGTTCTGTCTATCATACGCTCTGGTCCACCAAGGATATCAACAGGTAGAAGCCCTGCTAGTTCTGTCGGCGTATCTTGTGGCAGCGGCAAGTTATAGGCTAGTATAACCTGGTCTTTATTCACCGGGATATTCATCAGTCAGCCCCTTAGAACGAAGCTGCTCTATTACGAGGTGTTCCAGTTGCTGCACCAAAGGCTCTGTGGCATCAATTTACCTGCTGCTTATAGACTACTCTGCCTTCTAGCAATGTCATGACGACTTTTGTCTCTAGAATCCTTTCAACGGGGATTTCGAAAAGGTTGTTGTCAAGAACAACTAAGTCTGCCTTTTTTCCCACTTCAATAGAACCTGTTTCCTTTTCCAGGAAATTTGCATACGCGCCGTTTATGGTAAAACTCGCAATCATATCATCAAGGCCGACTCTCTCCTCAGGCCATAAAACTCCACTTTCGCCTTCCTTAAGCACCTTACTCGAATCAGTTGTTGCTCCAGGAGCTGACCGCACCATGCCAGTGTAAATGCCTGCCATCGGGTGCATAAACGGAGTTCCTTCGTGTGTAGAAGGGTCAGTGCTGGGTACCGGGAAATCGCTTGCGGCAGCCATCACAACCCCTGCATCCATAAGGCTCTTCATTGGATATTCTTTATCCGCCCTTTCTTTTCCCAGATACGGCAGCTGGAGGGCCCAGTAGTAATCATCCTTCATAAACCAGTATGGCTGTGGAAGACCGACAACCCCAAGTTTACCCATCCTTTTCATATCTTCGGGCGCAACAAGCTGCAGGTGAGTTATGCTATGGCGGGAGTCTCTCTTGCCGTTAACCCTCTGTGCATATTCAAAAGCGTCAAGTGTCATACGTGTTGCTGCATCGCCAATTGCGTGAACATGAACCTGAAATCCTGCTTTGTCAAAAGCGGCAACGGCTTCTCGATATGCTTTATGGCCCCAACTGAATTGTTCGCCGCAACTGTCAGCGTTATTTGTGTAAGGCTCAAGAAGATAGGCGGTTCCTGCTTCAAGCACTCCATCAGCGAAAAACTTCACGGCATTGACCTGGAATAAATCACCTGTATATTTTTTACTTTGTTCACGAAATGCTGCAATCTGCTGTGCTACGCCTCTTTCAGGTATCTCTATCCATGAGCCCCTGTAGCGAAGCGTAAGGCGGCCTTCTTTGCGAAGTTCTTCAATCGCCTGTGCGCCATTGTCACTTGCAGGATACTGCATACCTCCCAGCTTGTGGTGAAGTAAAGGATCATGCACAGTTGTCAACCCCAGAGCATTTACCGCTTCCTGAAATAGAGTAAGTCCCTCCCTGTAGTCTTCCACTGAGAAATCGGGAAGGCGTTTAGTTACCAAGCCCATCGCGCTCTCTTTCAATACCCCCGTAGGTTCACCTGTCTCCGAATTCCTTTCAAGAACTCCGCCTTGAGGATCAGGCGTGTTTTTCGTTATCCCTGCCATCTCAAACGCTTTTGAGTTGGCCCATAGTGAGTGGCCATCTTCTGAAGTTAGAACTACGGGACGTCCAGGCACTATACGGTCCAGAGCCTCTTTTTTGGGCCCTTCCACCCCAAAGACTGTATTACTCCAGCCATTGCCCTGGATTACGGAAAGCTCAGGGTTAGCTGCAGCAAATTCACTAACCGCTTTCTCATAGGCTTTCATTGAATCGAGGCCGACGAGATGTGCTGTTTTGGTCAGCATTACCGCACCTATTGAAGCATGACAGTGGGCATCAAAGAATCCTGGCAGAAGCATTTTTCCCTCAAGGTCGATAACTCTAGTATGAGTGTCTATGTATGGTGAAAGGCCATCATTTTTGCCGACATATACTATCAATCCATCGCGAATGGCTACAGCCTCAGCCCAACTCCTTGCCACATCAACTGTGTAAACAGCTCCTTTTTTGAATATTAGATCTGCTGTCGGTTCTTTTGGTTTTTCCCCTTTCATTTTCCCTCCTTGAATTTATGCCGGGCTGTTATTTGTTGTCCGGGTAACTTTTGAGTTTAGCAGGTTTTGCAGTATCGATAAAGAGCATGGAGCTGAGATTGAGCAGTAATTTACAGAAATCTCTGATTTTCTAAGAGCTCTTCTGCAAATAAAGTTAGCCAGATAGCCATCAAGTTAGGGTTTGTGTTTTCTTTACCCAACACTTGATTGAATTACAACGAAAACGCTTTTAATTTGCCCGCGATTAAGCTAAGCTTTCGCAAATATGGCTCTAACAGACAAGCATCAGGAAATGGGAAAAAAGAAGTGGCAGGGGAAATGGGCAGACAACTGTGCTTATGAGGCCACGTGGGATAGCAGTCGCCAAAGAATTTATGCCTTGCCCGTACCCCTTTGTTTTTTGCTCTCGTACTCTCTATGTACACGCTGCCCTTGTGATATAATGCATACGTTGGCTTTCAAATGCTCATCTCTTAGTGGTTTGGTTGCTGTATTTGGCAAGGCTGCCAGAGATGATGATATGCTTAGGTCGGCTCACGTGGCAGGTGCTCTTAAAAGGAAGTGGAAACATGGTTAAAGTTGTCAGGAGGCATGTTTGTTACTTTGATGAACCTGGGAAGCAAAACACAGAATTGGTAACAGAATTGGTAATTGAAGCGGTTTCCCAGCGACTTGAAGCTGGTGCAAATAAGAACATTGTTGTTGCCAGTACCTCCAGTGAAACCGCTGCCAAATTTGCCCGTACTCTCAAGGCTAAAACTGACTTGCTCTATGTTGCAGAGGCACCATATAGGCAAGAGATAATTGCCATGCCGACCTCTAAAAAATGGTGGAAATAAACTCGGGTTGTTGTAGCTATTGCATGCAATTTGGGGAGTTATTGAGCTCAGAGATTTTTAGAAATGTGAACTAAGGTAGTATTAACTTATTCCTAAGCTCTGTACGAGCTTTTAATTTATCCTGAGTGTGTCAAATTTCTACGCATATGGTTCTAAAATACAATCCTCAGGAAATAGAAAAGAAGTGGCAGGCCAAGTGGGCAGCTGACCACATTTATGAGGTCACAGAGGATAGCAGTCGCCCAAAATTCTATGCCTTGACTATGCTTCCTTACACATCTGGAGACCTTCATATCGGGCATTGGTACGCTATGGCTCCTTCAGATGTGTATGCTAGATTCAAGAGAATGCAGGGATACAATGTGCTCCACCCTATGGGCTTTGATGCTTTTGGATTGCCCGCGGAGAATGCTGCTATCAATCATGGTATACACCCTTATGATTGGACAATGAGAAATGTAGAGCATATGCGACATCAGCTCAAGGGCATAGGGGCGATCTATGACTGGAACCGAGAGGTGATTAGTTGTCTCCCGGAGTATTATAGGTGGACACAGTGGTTTTTCTTGAAATTTTATCATGCTGGCCTGGCTTACCGTGCTAAAGCACCAGTCAACTGGTGCCCTAGCTGCCAAACAGTGTTAGCTAATGAACAGGTGGTGAGTGAAGGATTTTGTGAGCGTTGTGGCAGCCAAGTGACCAAGAAAGACTTGGAACAGTGGTTTTTCAAAATCACCAGATATGCTGAGGAACTTCTTGGCTTTAGCCATATGGATTGGCCAGAGCGTATAAAGACGATGCAGAGGAATTGGATTGGCAAGAGCGAAGGTGCTGAGATTTCTTTCAAGTTGGAACATGAAGGCATAGAATCGAAGGAGCTAAGGGTGTTCACCACTCGCCCTGATACTATTTTTGGTGTGACTTTCCTCCTTCTTGCTCCAGAGCATCATTTAGTTCTTCAGTTGACTGCCCCGGGGCGCAGAGGTGAGGTGGAGGAATATATTGCTTGGTGTCGGCGGCAAAGCGAATATGAACGTGCAGCTATGGATAGAGAGAAAACAGGGGTCTTTCTGGGAAGCTATGTCATCAATAGGCTAAGTGGTGAAAAGATACCTATCTGGATTACTGACTATGTCTCCTTGACTTATGGCACGGGAGTAGTGATGGGCGTCCCAGCTCATGATAAGCGAGACTTTGAATTTGCCAGAAAATTTAACCTTCCTGTTCGAACTGTTATTGTCTCTGCTGATTGGGTGGGCGAGGAATTAATGGAATCATATAGTGGTACAGGCATGATGGTAAATTCTGGAGAATTTAGTGGCTTATCCAGTGAGCAAGGATGCTGTGCGATTTGTGATTTGCTGGAGAACAAGGGATGGGGCAAACGCGCTGTCACTTATCGCATTCGCGATTGGCTTATCTCCAGGCAGAGGTATTGGGGGGCACCTATTCCTATGGTTTATTGTAACAAGTGTGGCATTGTTCCTGTGCCTGAGAAAGACTTGCCTGTCTTGCTTCCTCCCAATGCGGAATTCAAGCCCACCGGGGAATCCCCCCTTAAACATTGCCAGTCGTTTGCTAATACTACTTGCCCTAGATGTTCTGGGCCAGCGCAACGGGAAGTTGACACAATGGATACGTTTATGTGCTCCAATTGGTATTTCTTACGTTACACGAACCCCAAGATTGATAATGCTCCCTTTGAGGCTGAAAAACTGGAGTACTGGCTACCTGTGGATTTATATACTGGAGGCGCTGAACATGCTGTCATGCACCTCCTTTATGCCCGTTTTTTCATTAAGGCAATTAGAGACATGGGATTGGTTGATTTCGATGAACCGTTCACTCGCCTTTTTAATCAGGGAACGATAATCTACCTCGGTGACAAAATGAGTAAATCAAAGGGCAATGTGATTGCTCCAGATGAATATGTGGCTGAATTGGGAGCCGATGCTGTTCGTGCCTATCTCATGTTTATCGGACCCTGGGAATTGGGTGGGGAGTGGAGTGATAGTGGGCTTGTAGGCATAAGCAGGTGGCTAAATCGAACGTGGGGTTTGATAGAAACCGGCTATACTAGCGAGGTGGTTGAACGAGCAGCGGAAAAAGAACTTCTTCATGTCATTCATAAAACGATTAAAAAGGTAAGTGAGGATTTGGAAAAGTTCCGCTTTAACACTATGTTAGCTAGCCTGATGGAATTTACTAATTATCTGTTAAAAATACAGAAACTAGGGCATGTGTCCGTATTGCTGTGGCAGGAAGCTATCACGTATTTACTACTGCTTCTGGCTCCTACTGCCCCTCATCTGGCTGAAGAACTGTGGGCTAGAACTGGTCACTCTTATAGCATTCATAGTCAATCTTGGCCTAATTGGGATGAAGAGCTGGTTAAAGAGGAGAGAGTCACTTTGGTTATCGAGGTGAACGGTAAATTACGAGATAGACTGCTTGTGCCTGTTTCCATAACTGAAGCCGAGGCCAAGGAATTAGCGCTGGGCCAGGAGAAAATAATGGCTCACACTAATGGAAAGGAGATTCATAGGATCATTTATGTTCCTGGGCGAGTGGTGAATATTGTAGTGAAGTGAGAAAATGAGAATAACTTTTGTTGGTGGCGGGACTATGGGGGGAGCAATGATAAGATGCCTTCTTAGACAAAAGATTACTGCCCCTGGAGATATTATAGTTAGTGACGTGAGCCAATCGCGGCGAGAGTTACTAAAAAGAGAATGTGGAGTGAAGGCCTTAGCTAATAACGGAGAAGCAGTGGAAAGTGCTGACTTGATTATCTTGGCGGTGAAACCTCAGGATTTAGCTCAAGTGATGGAGGAAATAGAAAATCCCGCGCCACAGCAAGTTGTATTATCCATAGTAGCCGGTGCTAGCTTAGCTGCTTTATGTCGTGGCTTGAACCACCCTTGTATAATCCGGGCTATGCCCAATATGCCAGCGCAAATTGGCGAAGGAATGGTTGTATGGGTAGCAACTGCTGAAGTTAACCCAAAACAGAAGGAGATGGCTCAATCTGTCCTTGGTGCTTTAGGTGAGGAAATTTATGTTGATGATGAAAAGTATTTGGACATGGCTACAGCTTTAAGTGGGAGTGGCCCAGCCTATGTGTTTCTTTTCATCGAGGCACTTATTGATGCTGGGGTTCATATTGGTTTACCACACAATATGGCAAAGAAGTTGGTGGTACAGACGATAATTGGCTCCACTGACACTGTTCAAGAAATGGACAAACACCCTGCAGAGCTAAGAAGTATGGTTACTTCACCGGGTGGTACAACTAGTGAGGCGCTTCTTCAATTAGAGAGAGGAGGTTTTCGTTCCCTTCTTCTTGAAGCTGTCGCTGCCGCTTATAGTAAAGCTAAGCATCTTTAGATTTAGAGAAGCTATAGATTACGATGGATTGGCTTTTTGAATACCGCAATTGCCCTAATTGCGGGTGCAACGATTTTACTGTGCTATTCGACTCAAATATGAAACAAGATGATTTCCAAGACGGTGTAGAGAGTGTATATATGCTACCTGGCGATGAATATGGAAGGCATGTCAAATGCCGGAATTGCCAGCTTGTATATGTAAATCCCATTGAGAAGGAAACCAAAATTAACGAAGATTACTCTAAAAGGAAGAGTGTTGATGTCTCTATTATTCGCGAGAGCCGCTTACGCGCCTCTAAAGCACAGGTAGAATTGATTAAAAGATATAAGACTGACGCAAATCTTTTAGATATAGGCTGTGGCGAGGGTTTTTTCCTGTTTAATGCTTCCAAAGCTGGCTATAGCACTAAAGGAGTTGAATTATCACGGGATGCTGCGTTATACGCGAGAAGAGAATTCGGCTTGGAAGTGGAGGCAACAGCCTTCGAGGGATTGCAATTTCCAGAAAACTGTTTCGATGTAGTTACCCTGTGGCAAGTTCTGGAACACGTGCCGCGCCCACTCATGATCCTTAAAGAAGTTCACAGAACACTTAAGCCTGGAGGGCTGTTGGCGGCGTCAACCCCGGATATCAAGGGAGTGCCAGCGAAGATTTTGCGCAAGAGATGGTGGAATATAAGAAGACTCCATATCAATCAATTTACCCCAGGAACTCTTAGCAGCATCCTCAGAAATGCTGGGTTCAAAAACATAGCCTTTACCTCTTATAGGGAATCCATAAGCTTACTTATGCTATTCATACCAATACTAAAGCACCTGAAGGTATATAAACCGTTAGAAGTTTTGTTTTACCCCAGCTCTATTATGGGCAAAATTATGAATAGGATCGTATTAACATACCCTGCCAGGCTTGATAATTGTACGGTGGTCGGTTTCAAATAAGATGCTAAGCAGTTGTTGGGGTCTCACCAGGGTTTTGCTTGTGCCATTTTTCCAAAAGTTGCTCATGTGTTTCTTTGTGGTCGGAATCAGGTACACAGCAATCCACAGGGCAAACCTCAGCGCACTTAGGTGATCCAAACCAGCCCACACACTCTGTGCATTTGGCTGGGTCAATAACGTAAATCTCTTCGCTTTCACTAATTGCCTCATTCTTGCACTCCGATTCACAAGCACCACAACTAATACACTCATCAGTAATTTTATATGCCATCTTTGAATCGCCTCCTTAAATTTTATATGCCTTATTTTAACATCTAGTCTCGTTTTTCGAAACCTGGGGAGCCTTTGCTGAGAATTTCTCTTTCAAGGCAATGGCAACATGGTCAGGAATCATGTCCTTAAGACAACCTCTTAACCTAGCTACTTCTTTAATCAAGCTAGAGCTAAGGAATTGATATTCAGAGCTTGTCATCAAACAAACTAGCTCGATGTCAGGCGCTAGTTTTTTATTCATCAGCGCTATTTCGAATTCCCGCTCGAAATCGGAACTTGCTCTTAACCCCCGTATCATGACTCTTCCCTTTACCTTATGAATAAAGTCAGCAGTGAGCCCAGTATAGGCTGTAACACGTATATCAGGCAGATCAGCCACTGTTTTTTTTACCATGTCTACCCTTTCCGTGATGGAGAAAAGTAGCTGTTTGTCAGGCTTGTCATAAACGCCGATAATCAACTTCTCAAAAATGGTTGATGCTCGTTTAATAATATCAGCATGACCGCTGGTGATGGGGTCAAAGGTGCCAGGATAAACTGCGATTGTCATCGTTTAACTCCTTTTTGATAAAGAGAAATGAATGTATTACCGTAGCGACGTTGTTCAATCAGGTGCAATCCATCATAGTCAAGGCTTAGAGGGAAACGATTTGCGTGGCAAACTACGATTGTCGAGTTTTCCTCTATTAGCTCTGAGTTAGCTAGAGCAGCCAGTAAATTACTTGCACAGGGATTGGAGTAGGGCGGATCCATAAAAACGATATTGTAATTGTTATTAAGGAAGGTAATCGACTTGCTTGCCCTGCAGCAATAAATATGGGCTTTGCTTGACAGTCCTGTTCTGTCTAGGTTGTATTTAATAATTCCACAACTTCTTCTACTTCGATCAACAAAATCAGCCCATTCTGCCTTGCGGCTTAAAGCTTCTATACCCAGAGCACCACTGCCGGCGTATAAATCGAGAACGTGATCCCAACAACTGGCGGTATTCTCCAAGATAGAAAAAATAGCTTCCTTTGCCAGATTGGTTATAGGTCGGGTTCGCCGCCCTGAGGGAGCTTTTAATTGGGTTCCTTTAGCCTTACCACTAATGACTCTCATTTAATGTATTTATTGTATTATGATTTGCTACCTGTTTCAAGCAGCCCAGATAGTTTGACTCAAAGCAGGGCATAATCTATAATTGGCCTTGAGAAGCAAATACTGGTCGTGGAGATCTGAATATGGCTACTGGATTTGAAAGATTCTCGGAAGGAGCCCGTAAGGTGCTAGCGCGAGCTCAAGAGGAGGCTAAGCGTTTAGGTCACAGTTACATTGATACTGAGCATGTATTGTTGGGGTTAGTAGCGGATGAATCGGGGGGGGCAGCCAAAGTCTTAATCAAACTGGGTGTCCCGTTGAATAAAGTGCAAACAGCAGTGGAGTTTGTAGTTGGGAAGGGAGAGAAAGAAACCAGTGGAGCGATTAACCTTGCTCCTAGGGCCAAAAGAATTATCGAACTTGCTGTTGATGAAGCGAGGCGATTGAATTCTAACTACATCGGAACTGAGCATCTTCTGCTTGGTTTATTGCATGGAGGTGAAGGAGTAGCTGGCAATGTTTTAGAGAGTTTCGGTATTACTCTGGAGATGGCGCGTGAGGAAGTTAGTAAGCTTATGAAACATGAAGCAATACATGCTCGCGCAGCTCGTAGTTCTACACGCACCCCAACTTTGGATCACGTTGGGACAGATCTAACTGCTCTGGCTAAGGCAGATAAACTTGACCCCGTTATTGGACGTATCAAGGAGATTGAGAGAGTAGTTCAAATACTAAGCCGTCGCACTAAGAACAACCCAGCGCTTATCGGTGAACCAGGTGTTGGCAAAACAGCCATTGTTGAAGGGCTGGCTCAGCGTATCGTATCTGGAGAAGTCCCTGAGGTATTACAAGGCAAGAGAATAGTCGCCTTAGATATAGGTGCCTTGGTGGCTGGAACAAAGTATCGTGGTGAGTTTGAGGAGAGACTGAAGAGAGTTATTGAGGAGGAAAAGACTGCCGGGAATTGTATCCTATTTATCGACGAAATGCAGACTATCGTGGGTGCCGGAGCGGCTGAGGGTGCTGTTGATGCCGCTAATATATTGAAGCCCTCACTAGCACGTGGTGAAATACAGTGTATTGGTGCCACTACCTTGAATGATTACCGTAAGTATGTGGAGAAAGACCCTGCTCTGGAGCGGAGGTTTCAAACTGTCTTGGTGACTGAACCGACCGTGGAAGAAACTTTGGATATCTTGCGAGGCATTAAACATAGATATGAAGAGTTCCATCGCTTGATTATAAGTGACGAAGCCTTGCAGGCAGCAGCTTCTTTGGCTGCCAAATACATACCTGACCGATATTTGCCTGATAAGGCTATTGATTTAGTGGATGAATCTGGTTCTAGAATGCGTATCAAGCATAGTAGTGCTCCTATTGGTTTAACTGAGGCGAGGCAGGCTCTGGAAAGCGTGCGTAAGGAGAAGGAAACGGCTATTGCTTCTCAACAGTATGAATACTCCGCTGAACTGCGTGACCGTGAGCTTCAGTTGATAGAAAAGGTTGGTCAGACGGAGAAAGAGTGGCGGGTTAAGCAGGAACTGGGAAAACCCACGGTTGGCGCCGATGATATTGCTGAGGTAACCGGTATGTGGACGGGGATTCCAGTGGTGAGGTTGACGACTGATGAAACTAGCCGCCTTCTGCAAATGGAGGAGGCTTTGCATCGTCGCATAATTGGGCAGGATGAAGCTATAAACACAGTAGCCAAAGCAGTGCGAAGAGCTCGGGCAGGTTTGAAAGCTCCGAGGCGCCCAATTGGAGTCTTTATATTTTTGGGGCCTACTGGTGTAGGTAAAACTGAATTAGTGAGAGCATTAGCTGAATTCATGTTCGGCAGCGAGGATACTTTAGTCAGACTTGATATGTCAGAATTCATGGAGCGCCATACGGTGGCTCGCTTGGTTGGAGCACCACCTGGATATATAGGCTATGAAGAAGGTGGGCAATTAACTGAGGCGGTGAGGCGAAAGCCATATTGTTGTATTCTTCTCGATGAAATTGAAAAGGCCCATTATGACGTGTTCAATATGCTGCTTCAGATTTTTGATGATGGTCACTTAACCGATGCTAAAGGACGCCGTGTCGATTTTCGTAATAGCATCATAGTGATGACTAGCAATATTGGTGCTGAGCTTATTAAGCGCGATATGAGCATTGGTTTCGCTACTCATGTTGATAGTAAAGGGAACCGGCAAGTAGGATATGAGAACATGAAGGGGAAGGTGCTGGGGGAAATGAAGAAGAAATTTCGCCCTGAGTTTCTCAACCGAATTGATGCTACTGTCGTCTTTCACGCCTTAAGCAAAGAAGACATTCGCCAGATTGTCGAGTTAATGCTTGGTGAAGTTGCTGCTTCGCTTAAAGAGAAAAATGTAACTTTAGAAGTTACGGATGTTGCTAAGGACTTACTAGGCAGTAAGGGCTATGACCCTGTTTTCGGAGCCCGCCCTCTGCGTCGTGTAATCCAGGATCTAGTTGAAGACCCGCTTTCTGAGTCGTTGCTGCGAGGCGAATTCCAATCAGGAGATACCGTAGAGGTAGATGCTGACGGCGAGAAGATTGTAATGCGGTCATTGGTTAAGGAGACTTCATAAATATAGTGTAAGAACTGATCTAAGATAGGGCTGCCAGAAAATATGAAAGGTCGCTGTAACTAATGCTAGTGGCCTTGTGGTGGGATGTTAAACGACCTAGTTGAAATTCAGTAATTGGATAAATCTAAGGTCAAGCGCATTTTTGTTTGTCAGCAATGCGGCAAGGAAAGTGCCAAATGGTTAGGGAGATGCCCCAATTGCCAGGCATGGAATAGCTTTGTAGAGACCGCGGTTGGCCTATCGCATATCCCCTCTGATTTGTCTTGCTCCAGGGAAAACAAACCTCAAGAGCTTTCTCAAGTGGAGGTAGGCTTTTTTTCTCGCTTTCACCTCGGCTTTGCCGAACTGAATCGGGTTCTCGGAGGCGGTTTAGTTCCGGGCTCTTTGGTGCTTATCGGAGGCGAACCGGGAATAGGTAAATCCACACTTTTGCTACAGGCTTTAGCCATGGTAGCAGAGAGTAACGGACCTGTCGCTTATGTTTCTGGAGAGGAATCTATTAATCAAGTTAAACTCAGGGCTGAGCGCTTAAACGTGAGAGGCAAGGGGTTTTTCATCTTATCCGAAACTAGCTTATCTGCACTCTTAGGGCATTTGGAAGCACTTCTACCTCACTTGGTGGTTATAGATTCAATTCAAAGCGTGTATCTGGAAGATGCGTCTGGTGTACCCGGCAGTATTGCTCAAGTACGTGAATGCACACTGAGGTTGATGTATTGGGCAAAGCGAAATAATGTGCCTGTATTTATCACAGGGCATGTGACTAAAGACGGCGCTATTGCTGGCCCTGGAGCGTTAGAGCACATCGTTGATGTAGTGCTTTATTTCGAAGGTGAACAATTTAGTAACTATAGGATGCTGCGGAGCGTAAAAAATCGCTTTGGCCCCACTAACGAAGTGGGTGTCTTTGAGATGGGCCGTAGTGGGCTGATAGAAATAGAGAATCCGTCTCAAGTTTTCTTATCTAAGTATAAGGATGCTGCTATTGGCTCTGTCGTGGTGCCGGCGCTTGAGGGGACACGCCCCTTGTTGGTGGAAATTCAAGCCTTGATTACCCCTGCCAGTTTTGGCCCCCCCCGGCGCATTGCTAATGGCATCGATTTTAATCGCCTTCTGTTGATTAGTGCCGTGCTTAGTAAACGCGCTGGGCTGAGGGTTTCTAACCAGGATATCATGGTCAACGTTACTGGTGGACTCAAGGTCAATGAACCGGCAATTGACTTAGGAATTGCCTTGGCTATAGCCTCTAGCTTTCGTGATAGTAAACCGCTCTCTGGTTTGGTTGCGCTGGGAGAAGTAGGCCTGAATGGGGAACTCAGATCTGTAGCTCAGGCAGAGCGACGGATTGCTGAGGCTATTAGATTGGGCTTTAAATCTTGCCTTATGCCTAGATCTTCATCTCAGCTTTCTCTTGGCAAGGCGGATATTCAATTAATCGAAGCTAGCTCTGTAGCTGATGCCCTGCATTTAGGTTTGAGACGGGAGCCGAAAGGAAAGCAATAAATGGGCAAGGTCTCTGGAGTAGGGGTTATTGTAGTTGCTGCTGGCAAGGCTGAGCGGATGGGTACCACGGACAAAATCTTTGCTTCCTTGGGGGGCAAACCTGTATTAGCTTGGTCAGTGGATATATGCCAGCGATGTAGTTTAGTCAAGCAGATAATCATTACACTGAATAATAACAATCTAAAGCCAGGCCAGAAGTTAAAAGAAGAAAGAGCTTGGACCAGGGCTACTATATGTCTTGGTGGTGCACAGCGACAAGACTCGGTGAGAGAAGGAATACGCAAATTGAAGGGCTGTGATTGGGTTATAATCCATGACGGAGCTCGCCCTTTCCTGACCTTGGATTTAATTCAAAATGGCTTGGAGGCGGTTAGAGAAACTGGTGCTGCTATAGCTGCCGTGCCGGTTAAGGATACCATCAAATTTACCGATGATACGGGGTTAATTACAGAAACGCCTCAGCGTAATAAGTTGTGGGTGGGGCAAACTCCGCAAATATTCAGCTTTGATATAATAAACAAGGCTTACCAGAAGCTGACGGCTGAGGTGACCGATGATGCCGCTGCTGTGGAGCGCTCAGGACACAAAGTGAAGATTTACCCTGGCGATTACAATAATATAAAGATAAGTACACCTGAGGATCTGGCGCTAGCGGAGATTATTGCACGGCTTAATCCTGAACAAAGCAAGTGCCCTCCCTGTTACCCTGAGGGGCACGAAGGAGTTAAGGAAGAACTGAGAGTCGGCATTGGCTATGATAGCCATCCTTTGGTTCCGGGGCGCAAGCTGGTTTTGGGAGGCGTTAATATCCCTTATGATAGAGGTTTATTAGGACGGAGCGATGCTGATGTGGCAACTCACGCTGTGATTGATGCTTTGTGTGGCGCAGCTGGCTTAGGCGATATTGGCACTCGGTTCCCTTCGGAAGAGCCGAGGCACGAAGGCATCTCCAGTTTGGATTTGCTGAATGAAATTCGTAAGCTACTTGAAGGAAAAAGCTTTAAGGTAACTAATATCGATACTACTATCATTGCCCAACGTCCCAAACTTTCGCCTTTTGTTCCTGAGATGAGAAAACAAATCAGCCAAGCTTTAGGCATTAAAACAACACAGGTGACGATTAAAGCTACTAGCACTGATGGCTTAGGTTTTATCGGTAGAGAGGAGGGAATAGCTGCTCAGTCTGTAGCTTTAATTCAAAGAAAAAATGCAAGAGGCTAGCTTGCTATGGGGGATTTAAGAACTCTGGATATTAAGCAATCTCAAATATCGAAACCCAAATGAGCAAGATACGAGATTTTGAACTTTAGATTCAACTTTGGATTTGTTTATAATTTAGCGCCTAGAATTTAGGATTCCCCTCTGTTATTACCATTTTATAACTTGGTTCACCTTCTTTCCAGTAGACTATAAATTTGACTGCTCTCTGTTGTGTCAAATACCCTTCACTTTCCCGGCGCAGCTTTTTGAAATCCGTTGATTCTAAAAAGGCCTTGAGAAGCTCGATATTCCTTTCTGCTTCTTTGTCTTCTTGCGCGCTTTCCATATACTTGTTTACCAGGCTCCAGAATTCTTCTCTGGCTACAGTTTCTATGCAATGGGAGAGGCTGGGCAAAAGTTCTATACAACCCATATTCTAATTTGTATCACTAACTAACAATATTTTCAAAATTTGACAGCATTAATGATGGGTGTTAGAATCATTATTGACATATGTTCATAATGAATAATAGAGATGAGGTGATTTCTATTGGCTAGGCCGGTCAAATTGCGGTGTGTTGCCCAATTACCTAGAGCGGGTTTCTTTAGGCCGGTAGGGCCTCCAGCAAGTGCTTTACAAAAGGTTTGTCTTACTGTGGAAGAAATCGAGTCTATTCGGCTTAAGGATTTTGAGGGGTTGGAACAGGAGGAATGTGCTCAAGAGATGCGTATCTCCAGGCCAACTTTCCACCGTATATTAGGGTCAGCCAGAAAGAAATTAGCCGATGCCTTGATTAATGGCAAGGCGATTCAAGTTGAAGGTGGTAACTTTGGATTAGCTCAAAGTTATTTTAGGTGTAACAATGATGGACATGAATGGAATGTACCTTTTGAGGCTCTGGCACGTGGGTTTCCATTATCTTGTCCTATATGCTCCAGTGTGAACATTCAGCCTTTGCCTTCATTTGGCTTTGGGAAAAGATATGGCGGGCGATTCCGTGGGAGAAGAGTTTAACGATAGAATACAAGAAGAATATAAGAAAAGGAGGTGAGTAAAAATGCCATTTGGAGATGGAACAGGGCCGGTAGGGTTGGGCCCACTGACGGGCAGAGCAGCGGGTTTTTGTGCCGGTTTCGGCAGGCCTGGGTTTGCCAATCCCATTCCTGGAAGTTGGGTTGGCTTTGGCAGTAGGGTACCTTATGGGCATTCCTATGCTGGGCGTTATAGCTGTTTCTACCCTTGGTGGGGTCGGGGCAGACGGTGGAGATGGTGGGCGCCCTATCGGTATTCCTGGTAAGAAAAAAATTTAAGGAGGTGATAAAATGTGGCCTTGGTTTGGACGGAATCCTTGGGGATGGCCTGCATATAGGATGCCTTATGGTTATCCGTGGGGAGCCATACCTAAAGAGGAAGAGATAAGAATGCTTGAAGAGCAAGAAAAATGGCTAACAAGCGAATTGGATGGAGTGAGGGCGAGGCTTGAAGAGCTTCGCAAATAAAATAAAGGAGGTGAATTATGCCAGG
>JAGMDB010000035.1 GCA_023128875.1 Dehalococcoidia bacterium
GGCATGGGCCGAGGCATGGGCATGGGTAGAGGCATGGGGCGTGGTATGGGAATGGCATCTATGACAGAGCCAGTACCTCAAGCCGTGGACCCAGAACAAGAGATAGAGATGCTTAAAAGCCAGACACAGGCATTAGGGCAGCAATTAAATGAAATACAACGGCGTATTGAGGAGTTAAGTAAAAAGAAGGAATAAGGAGATGAGCTATGCCTATCTATGAATATCAATGCACTCAGTGCGGACAAAAATTCGAGGTTCGCCAAACGATTGGTGAGGGAGGTTCTAAGTTAAGCTGCCCTAAATGCCATGCTTCAAAGCCTGAAAGGCTCTTTTCTTCGTTCTTCAGCCCAGGCTCAAGCACAACTGAGTCTTCAGGGGCAAGTTGCCCTACTTGCAGCTCTGGAATTTGTGGGCTTCCAGCAATGGGTAAATAGAGCCAATTCTTATCTTATTGGAGGTGCATTATGCCCAGAGGAGATGGCACAGGGCCCTTGGGTCAGGGACGGGGGACAGGAAAAGGGGTGGGTCGTGGTATGGGAGGCGGGAGAATGGGCGGGAACCGCCCTGGAGCGGGTCCTAACGGGAACTGCGTTTGCCCCAGTTGTGGGACAAAGGTCTCCCACCAGGTGGGCGTTCCCTGTTACAACCTGAGTTGTCCTAAGTGCGGGACGAAAATGATTAGAGAATAGAATGATAATCTCCGTTGCCAGCGGTAAAGGCGGCACAGGGAAAACGCTGGTAGCTGTAAATCTGGCTCTTACTTTGAGTGATGTGTACAGAGTACAGCTATTAGATTGTGATGTAGAGGAGCCAAATGCGCATATCTTTCTTCATTTAGCTACTAATCGAAGCGAAGCGGTAGTGATCCCTGTGCCTAGAGTAGATGAGACGAAGTGTACCTATTGTGGCAGGTGTGCTGAAGTCTGTGTTTATAATGCTATCGCTGTGCTTAAGGGAAAGGTGCTCGTTTTCCCTGAGTTATGCCATGGCTGTGGAGCGTGTTCTTACTTGTGCCCCGAGTCAGCTATTTCCGAGGAGGGGAGAGAAATAGGAGTGGTGGAAACAGGGGACTCAGGAAATATGGAGTTTATTCAGGGGCGACTTGCCATTGGAGAGCCAATGGCTCCACCCATAATCAGGGAGGTAAAGAAGCACATTGATCGTGTAGGAGAGGTCATTATCGACGTTCCTCCAGGAACTTCTTGCCCCGTAGTAGAGGCAGTTAAAAATAGTGACTTCTGCCTCTTGGTGACTGAGCCTACTCCTTTTGGGTTGAATGACCTTTCGCTAGCAGTAGAGCTGGTAAGAAAATTGCAAATTCCATGCGGGGTGATAATTAACCGAAGTGGCGTAGGAGATGAAAAAGTTGAGCAATACTGTCAGGAGCAGGGGATACCCATCTTGCTGAAGATTCCTTTAGATAGAAATATTGCCACACTCTATTCGAAAGGAATCCCCTTGATAGCAGGTATGCCTGAGTGGCGTAGGGTCTTTGTTACTCTTTTTCAAAATATAAAACAAATAAACTCAGCTAGTCAGGTGGTGAAATGACGGCTTGGCAGCAAATTGCCATAGATGGTGAAACACACGTTAGGAAGATAACAGATCAGTATGAGGAGTTTGGTTTTCAAGTTCGCCTTGAAGAAGTCAAACCTGCGGAAGTGGAGCAATGTATTGAGTGTTTGCAGGAAAGGAATGAGAAAATCTACCAAATTTGTGTACCACGGAAGCAGGAGGTTGGTAAATACAGATGAAAGAGGTTGTGGTTCTGAGCGGCAAGGGAGGAACAGGGAAGACAAGCTTGGTAGCTTCGTTTGCCGCTTTAGCTCAAAGTAAAGTATTGGTTGACTGCGATGTTGATGCCGCAGACCTCTACCTTCTTCTCAAACCACAAATTACAGAGGAAAACGAATTTTGGAGTGGCCAGGTTGCCTTTATTGATAAAGAAGAATGCACTGAGTGTGGACTTTGCCAGGAAATGTGCCGTTTTGGAGCTATAAAGGATTACTTTGTTGATAAGATTTCTTGTGAGGGCTGCGGGCTATGTTCTCAAATCTGCCCCGTTAATGCTATTATTATGCAATCTTGTATGGCTGGACGCTGGTTTATTTCTGAGACAAGCTATGGCACTCTCATCCATGCTAAATTGGGAATTACTGAGGAAAACTCCGGCAAGTTAGTAACCTTGGTTCGGAACAGCGCCAGACTTGTAGCGGAGGAAGAAAAATTCGATTATATCATCAGCGATGGCCCCTCAGGTATTGGCTGCCCAGTTATCGCTTCTCTATCCGGAGCGAATTTGGCACTCCTGGTAATCGAGCCTACATTATCAGGAATCCATGACCTTGAGCGTGTAATTGGTGTCTGCCGCCACTTTGGCATTCCCATTCTGGTTTGCATAAACAAATATGACATAAATGAAGAAAACTCTTACCGCATTGAAGATTACTGTCATAAAAGCGATATAGAGGTGGCAGTAAAAATTCCTTTTGACAATGTAGTGACTGAGGCAATTGTTGAGGGCTTGCCTGTAGTGGAGTATTCCGACGGCAAAGTAACTCAGCAGGTGAGGGAGCTATGGAAAATTGTTTCAGTAAAGTTAAATAATTAGGAGGGAAGAGATGCCAATTTATGAATATAGGTGTTTGAATTGTGGGAGGATATCAGAAATCCTCCTTCGCAATCTGGACAACGAAAACATTGAGTGCCCAATATGCGGCAGCGAGAATCTGGAAAAGCTTTTGTCTGCTTCCTATGCTATAAGGATGAATGATTCTATGCCTGGTGGAACTTGCTGCGGCAGAACAGAGCGCTGCGAGACACCTCCTTGCTCTGTGAATGGCACCTGTAGGAGGAATGACTGAAAATGAGATACGCGGTACCTGTAGTAGATGGCAAAGTGGCTGAGCACTTTGGCCATTGTAGCCATTTTGCCTTGTTTGATGTTGATGAAACAAGCAAGGTGATTGTGAAGAAGGAGATAATAGCTTCGCCAGGACATCAACCTGGATTTCTTCCAGAGTGGCTGGCTGCGGAAGGAGTTTCCGTTGTTATAGCTAATGGCATGGGATCCAGGGCACAAAGCCTTTTTAGAGAGAGCCGTATTGAAGTTGTTACTGGCACGTTAGGAGATGAGCCACAGGAGGCCGTTCTAGATTACCTGAGAGGTACATTGGCTACTGGCGATAATTTGTGTGACCATTAAGTACATGAAGATAGGAGGCAAATGTTATGGCAACTGAAGATTCGGTGATTGAAGCGTTAAATAAGGTACTTGTCCCTGGAGCAATGCGTAGCTTGGTGCAGATGAATTTGTTGCGAAATATTGAAATTAAAGACGGAGAGGCGAAAATCACTCTGGCTTCGACTGCTATCCCTGCCCAATCTCAGGATTGGTTAAGGGCTAAAGTGACCACAGCAGTTCGCGAACTGCCTGAAGTGAAAGAAGTTGTTGTTGACCTTGTAGAAGCCAAACCCAAGGAACTTAACCAAATTCAGAATATAATAGCTGTGATGAGTGGAAAAGGTGGAGTGGGCAAATCTTTGGTAGCTGGCTTACTGGCTGTTGCTTTTGCTCGAGATGGTAAGGAGGTTGGTATACTTGATGCTGACATTACCGGCCCTAGCATCCCTAAAATGTTTGGTTTAAATATTCACCCGAGTGGCAGTGAGACAGGTATCTTGCCGATATTATCGAGGTCTGGAATTGAAGTTATGTCTATGAACCTTCTATTGCCTAGCGAAGATGAAGCAGTTATTTGGAGAGGCCCTCTTATGTCAAAAGCCATTACGCAGTTCTGGGAGGAGGTGCTTTGGGGCAACCTTGATTATCTCGTGGTTGATTTGCCACCTGGTACTGCGGATGCCGCATTGACAGTATTGCAGACTTTACCGCTTGCCGGTGTAATCGACGTTTTTACTCCTCAGGAGTTGACGGAAATGATAGTGAAAAAGGCAGTGAAAATGGCAAGGAAATTAAACGTTCGTGTTCTGGGGGTAATAGAGAACATGAGCTATCTGTTGTTACCCGAAACGGGCAAAAAACTGGAGGTTTTTGGCCGGAGCAAGGGAGAGGAAATGGCTAAGGCCTGTGAAGCACCACTGTTAGGGCAATTGCCTATTGACCCTCAATTGGCTAAATTGTGTGATGAAGGAAATATTGAGAGATACAATTCGGATGCCTTGTCACAAATCTTTGCCAATGTAGGTGCTGCTCTAAATGAGAGAAAGTGAAATGCTAAGTCAGGAGGAATAACAGTGGAAGTTGGAAATTCCTTTAAAGAGTTGGAGGAATCTGTTATGCAGGATATGCGAAAAGCCTATTCTGAGGAAGCAATCGACCATTTTCTTAACCCGAGAAATCTGGGGCAGATTGAATCTCCAGATGGGTTTGGAAGGGTAACCGGCCCTTGTGGGGATACCATGGAGATATATCTTAAGGTAAATGGAGGCAGGATTACAAATGCTACCTTCTGGACTGATGGCTGTGGCCCCAGTATCGC
>JAGMDB010000036.1 GCA_023128875.1 Dehalococcoidia bacterium
ATGTAATCATGCCCATGTTTGTTCAGTGGTAAGAAGTGCTAATCCTGAGATAGAAGGCTGAGGAGGCTAAGTGGTGTTCAATTAACTATTGTCAGAAAATAACTGACAAGGCAGCCAAATTCGATCGCCAAGAAGCAGATAAGTATGTATCCGTGCTGAAGCTGAGCCAGCAAGCAGCTTTAGAACCATTACAGAAATCGATGCCTCCACAGGAGGAGTAACAAAACCTATAGCCAGAGCCAAAACTAAGGCTCAAATAATTAGAAAAATGGTTGATATAGCTAGGGAAAGAGTGGGGAACAAGAGATTGCATGCTGCTGTAGCTCACGCCAATGTTCCTGAGCAAGCTGAACAACTAAGAGAAATGGTCTTATCCCACTTTCAGTGTGATGAACTTTATGTTAACGAAGTCCCAGCGACAATCGCAGTGCATAACGGGGAGGGGCTTATCGAGTTTGGATTCTACAGTAGTGACTGATTAAGTTGCTGCCCCACCTAACTCATGGCACAGAACACCCGCTCCTAAGGTGAATAAGTATAGAACAAGATAGAAAGGTATAAGACGAGGTTAATGCGCTAATACAGTTCCAAAATTGCGGTGCTACTGTATTTTCCTAGCAACCTTACGGAAGTGGAATCCATAGATGGCAAGACTTATGAATAAAGGAAAAAACTGAGGTTTTTTCAACAGGGTTGAACTAAAAAGCCTCCAGTAATATCTCCTTCCTCTTTTTTCTTTGACACCCAAAAACCACATGGATTTAACAACTGCTCTAATCTGGTAAAAGTGGAGCTTGCACTTCCTCAGTCTTCGAGGTCTATATTCCGTTAGAAATGTTTTAATCCGCTCGTAATGCTGCCTGGAGGAATAAATTGTCTTTACGATATTCTTATAGCCATTGACGAGAATTTCATAATTCATCTTAGGGATGAAGTTGGTTGTACCATCTGTATTGTCGCCAGACCCGCCCGGCAATAAACGGTTTTCCTTTTTCAGTCGTTGGTATAGTCTTGTGCCAGGGGGAGCATTTAGCAAACCAACCATGGCAGTAACAATTCCACTCCTCTGAATGAAACTGATTTGACGTTCAAAAATTGAAGGTGGGTCGCTGTCAAAGCCAACAATAAACCCCCCTTGTACCTGTAGCCCATAGTTTTGAATCTTCTTAACTGAGGCTATCAAATCACGATTTATATTTGGAGCTTTATTACATTCAACCAAGCTCTCCTCATTTGGGGTTTCAATGCCAACAAATACTGTGTCAAACCCTGCCTTTGTCATCAATTGCATTAGCTCTTCATCATCAGCGAGATTTATAGTTGTCTCTGTAAAAAACCCAAAGGGGTATTCTCTCTCGCGTGACCATTCAATTACCGCCGGTAGCGTTTCTGACTTTAACTTCCTCTTATTTCCTATAAAATTATCATCAACAATAAATACGCTATCCCGCCATCCTTGACGATATAATGCATCCAATTCAGCTACTAGCTGGTTTTTGTCCTTTGTCCGTGGCCTGTGCCCGTCCAAGATGATAATATCACAAAATTCACAATTGAAAGGACAACCTCGAGAATACTGGATACTCATTTCAGCGTATTTTTTCATGTCAATAAGCTCCCAAAGTGGGATAGGTGTTTTTGTTATATCAGGGTGCTCGTTAGCTGTGTAAATATGTTGAGCACGTCCCTTCTGTAAGTCTTCTAAGAAGCGTGGAAGTATAGCTTCGGCCTCACCAAGCACAAAATGGTCTACGTCACCAAGCTCAACCTGTTCATATAGCGCAAATTGTTTGTATGCTGTGGTAAAAAGGGGGCCACCTGCAACTATTTTAGTATTGAATTTCTTGCATTTGGCAATAATTTCCTTCACCGATTCTTTTTGCACAATCATAGCACTGATAAATACATAATCAGCCCATTTAATGTTTTCCTCGGTTAAGGTTGTTGTGTTCATATCTACAAGCTTTTTCTGCCACTCATTAGGAAGCATGGCAGCTACAGTTAGTAATCCCAGAGGAGGGAAAGCCGCCTTTTTTGAAATGAATCTTAACGCGTACTTAAAACTCCAGAAAGTATCTGGATATTGTGGAGAAACAAGAAGTATTTTCAAAAAAATTATACCTCCTCTATGATTAAGGACTGGATGCGCAAATTTAAGCAATGGTAGCAAATGGTGTCATTATTTTCAATCATCTGAGATTTCAATGATTCTATAGCCTACAGCAATGGTTAGTTTAGGCCTACATTCCGCCGTCTATGCTGATGACCTGTCCAGTAATATAGCCAGCTCTGTCACTGGCTAAGAAAGCTACCAGTTCAGCCACCTCTTCTGGCTCGCCAAAGCGACGCAGCGATGTCATTGATAGGATAGACTCCTTTATCGCATCAGGTAATTTCTCTGTCATTTGAGTTTTAATGAAGCCTGGTGCCACTGCATTTGCAGTTATATTCCGAGAGCCTACCTCACGAGCCACGCTCTTGGTAAAGCCAATTATCCCTGCCTTGGAGGCAGCGTAATTAGTTTGCCCGGCGTTGCCTATTAATCCAGAAATGGAAGCAACACTGATAATACGTCCCCACTGTTGCTTTATCATGGACC
>JAGMDB010000037.1 GCA_023128875.1 Dehalococcoidia bacterium
TTATCGCCATGGTGGTGATAATACTGCTATCAAATTCTATCAAAGTGGTCCAAGAATATGTACGGGGAGCTGTTTTCCGCCTGGGTAGATTCGTTGGCCTCAGAGGGCCAGGGCTTGTCTTGCTGATACCTTTTGTAGAGCGTATGAAGAGGGTGGACCTCCGTGTGCTTACCATGGATGTTCCGCGGCAAGATTGTATGACTTCGGACAATGTTACCGTTAGTGTTGACGCCGTGGTTTACTTTCGAGTGGTTGATGCCGCAAACGCTATTCTTAAGGTGCATGACTACATCAAGGCAACCCACTTACTGGCACAAACTACCTTACGAAACGTTGTGGGGCAATCCGAACTAGACGAATTACTAGCTCATCGAGATAGACTTAATGAAAAGATACAAAAAATCGTCGATGAAGGAACAGACCCCTGGGGTATAAAAGTAAGCATGGTAGAGACTAAGGAAGTAGAATTGCCTGAGGGGATGCAGCGAGCCATGGCAGCCCAGGCTGAAGCCGAAAGAGAAAGGCGTGCCAAAGTTGTTCACGCTGAAGGTGAGTACCAAGCATCAGAGAAATTAGCTAAAGCAGCCCACATTATTTCCACTGAGCCTGCAGCCCTGCAGCTCCGCTATCTGCAAACATTAAGTGGTATTGCTACCGATAGAAGCAACACTATACTTTTCCCCTTACCCCTGGACCTGCTAAGCGCATTTTTGACCAGAGCTAACCCTGAGAAAAAATAAGCATCGCAAGCTTCCATAACAACTGAGGGAGCCAGATAATGTGATTCTTGTCTCCCTCAGTTTTCTTTATAGCTGTGCTAACACAGGTAGAAACAATAATCAATCACGGAAGAGAAGAGAGTGTCATTATTGAATACTCTATAGGATTAAAAGAGATTTTTATCGCTGGACAAAAGCTCATCCGGGATTAAACAAAGAGCTAACGGAAGTCAAGCTCGGGCAATGCCAATCAGGTCAGTTAGTTTTCGAATTCCTCTATCCCTCATAAAATGTTTTATCCCTTCCAGTACATCAAGGGCAACATGGGGGTTAGCCAGGTTGGCAGTGCCAACCTGTACTGCGCTAGCCCCGGCCATGATAAACTCCAAAGCATCCTCAGCACAACGTACGCCACCACAACCTATGACTGGAATATGTACAACCTTAGCTACCTCATATACCATATAAAGTGCGACAGGCTTGATAGCGGGGCCAGAAAGCCCACCGGTAGTATTTCCTAAACGGGGCTTTCCTTTCTTTATGTCAATTGCCATCCCTTTCAGCGTATTGATTAAAGCTATGGCATCAACCCCAGCTCCTTCCACTGCTACAGCAATTTCCCTAATATCAGTTACATTTGGACTTAGTTTGACAATAACTGGTAGATTCGTTGCGGCTTTAACCGCCGCAGTTGCTTCAGCGGCAAGTTTTGGAGTTACTCCAAACTCAATTCCACCAGTCGAAATATTGGGGCAGCTAATGTTTAATTCAATGCCACTTACCCCGGGAGTGTCTCCCAACTTGGCCGCCACACTAATATATTCACCGATTGTTTCTCCAGCAATGTTAACAATGACTGGAACCCGCCAGTTTGCCCATACGGGTGCTTTATCCTTGACCACAGCATCAACTCCTATGTTTTCCAAACCTACAGAGTTAAGCAGGCCACTCTCTGTTTCCACCAATCGCGGTTGAGAATTGCCTTTTCGTGGCATCAGGGTAGTGCCTTTACAAACAATTGCTCCTAGTTTCTGTATGTCAATAAGCTCGCTGTACTCTATGCCATAGCCAAAAGTGCCAGAAGCAATCATCACCGGATTATCCAGCATTAACCCTCTAGGGTGATAAGGAGCTAACTGAATATGCAGATCTAGCGAGTTACTTCTCATATAATTCAATTATAGCAGGGTAACTTCCGAGGCGATATGCCTTATAACACTAGCTATGCTAAAATTTAACTAATGCAAAGAATAACTTATCGCCTTCGCCCTATCAGCGATGAGGATATTCCTCAAGTAACCGAGATTGACCACGAGTCTTTTCCTGGCGAATGGCTGTTTCACTCTTACACTTCTTACAAGCAAGAAATTCACAATTCATCAGCTCATTACATAGTAGCCTGTATCAGGAGTGGATTTGGAGCCAAATTGGCCCGGGAAGACTCCAGAGAAATATCCTGGCTCAATCGCCTTTTTGATTATCGCCGGGCAATACCCGCAGGGAAAGAACAAAGCAGCCTCCGTACCAAAGAATACATCATTGGCTTTGCTGGTTTGTGGGCTATGTTGAATGAGGTGCATATTATCGCTATTGCTGTAAGAAATAATTATCGTCGAATGGGAATAGGCGAAGGACTGCTCATTTCAACTATTGAGATGGCTAGCCAGCTAAATGCCAATGTGATAACTCTAGAAGTGCGTGTTTCTAATGAGATAGCACAGGCACTTTATAAGAAATACGCGTTTCGCATAGTGAGCACTCGTCCTAAATATTATTCAGACAACGGCGAAGATGCCGTACTTATGAGCACGGGCGATATTACCTCAGCTCCATTTCAATCTTGCTTCCAACGATTGAAAGAAGCTCACAGGCAAAAATGCGAAGCCTTTGCTACACAACGAGTTGGAATGAAAATAGGTTAATCAATTCTATTTTTTGCTCGCTCAATCTACCCACAATATCTAAATCCTTACAATTATCTTATATCAACTATACTTGCTTAGGATAGCCTTAAAGGAATCTACGACAAAGCCTAGCTGATCTTTGTCAGCGGCAAAGGTGGAAACCTTAAATGCTTTTGTCATACCCGGTTGTGGTCCCCAAATGCCTCTGTCTTTAAGTTCTTCATAAAGGAAATATCCTCTTTCTCGAACATGCTTGGAAATATCGTAAAGCGTGGGTGTTTCAAAGTGCAGTAAATCGTGTCTATGTGGTATTTCTCCCAATTGCTTAAATCCCAATTTCTGCAGTTCACTAGAGAACCACTGTGCTTTTACTACTTGCTTATCCCAGTGGTTAATCCTTTCCTTTACGTGAGGAAAGGAAGCCATGAGTGTAATTAGTGGAACACCTCTCAAAGTGCAGCCAAGAAGCTCAATCTCTTTATTGCTATATACCTTAGATTTCCTCAATACGATTTCTTTCCATTTCTTTTTCATTCCCAATACTCCACAAGGTCCGGCAGAAGCCATGCTTTTATGGCCACTACCAATAATGAAATCAGCTCCTAAATCGTTCATCTTTACAGGCATTCTGCCCACTGCATATGCTCCATTAAGTACATAAGGGATACCATTTTCCTGGGCAATTTCTCCTAGCCTTACGGCATCAGTGAGGTTTCCATGATTGCCATCGGGGTATGTTAGTAAAATTAGTTTAGGGTTATGCTTCTCTATGAGTGGCATATAGTCGTTAACGTCAATCCTAAATTCAGGATAGCCAGAGTGAGGCGCCTCTGTCACGTTCAACCCTACCCTTTCAGCGGCAACAATTGTAGTGTAATGCCTATTTTCATCAACAATAATTGAATCACCTGGCTGGGTCAGAGAATGCATCACCATAAATATGCCATCTCTCGCCCCATAGGTCAGCGTAGCAACCTCGCAGCCCAGGAATTCAGGCAAGAGCTCACGCGCGAACTCACGGACAGGAGGCTTTGTCATATCGCACACGCTGCCAAGGCAAAAATCGCACACGGAATATCCATCCCCAAACTCTATCAAAGCCTCTTTAGCAGTGTCAGTGAGGATGCCACCTGTTTGTAAAGGCATGAGATTTATAAAATTCTTGTGCGGTCTACGTAAGTTGGCAAGTTTTTGTGCTGATTTATTCACTGTCTGTTTTACAAGGTTTCTTTACGGATTGCGATTTTATGGTTACAAATACAGCACCACTAACTCCTATCTTTTTCTGCTGCCCTTCTATATACTGGCGAATAGTTTCTGGAATTCGCAGATTCAGGTCAGAGAGATGCTTTATCGTCTTCACCTGGTAAATTAAGTTTTCATCCTTGCTTTCCATTAAAGCTGCTGCGCCCATTGCGATGGCACGCATATAGTTTATACCCGTATATACTCCTGAAGGAACAACATCGCTATAAATGCTACCAGCAGCTACGCATATTTCATTAAATCCTGCAGGGCCAATTAGCCTCTTACCTGCCTCCGTTTCCACAACTTTTACCTGTTTGGAATCATCTTCCCAGGCTAGAAACTCGCAGGGGGCAATTTCGTCTTTGTACTTTCGCGCAGTTTCTTCGATTGCCCTGGCAATTTTCCTTCCTGTAGCAGTCCTGGGATTTGCTATATAGGTAAGAGATTTGGTTATATCTTCATCAGAGCATTCAACTATAGAGAATTGAGGATATGCCAGCTTTCTTACGTCATCTACTCCATATAGAATCATTGCCAGCCGCTCGACCCCTAATCCGGCGTTAAATACCGGATATCTAATATCGAAGTTTGCTAAGGATACAGGGGAGTACATACCAATATCAGCAATTTCCAGCCAATTCCCTTTGCACTTGGCAAAAACTTCTTGCTCCTGGCCAGGGGCATAATACTTGGATGTCGCTGTCTTTGTCTTGAATCTGACGTCTGAAAAACCATATTGCTGTAGGATATCTCTGGTTATTTCTTTTCCCACATCTAAAGACATCTCAGGATCCATTACCACGATTGACGCCGAATGGTGAACACGCAGATGTTGGGCATCTTCCCTCTGTTCATTGCGATACCTGGTTCCCACCGAAAATAAAGCTAGTGGAAAGCTAACCTTATACTGTAATGCCGCTAACGTGTGAAACCACGTAGCTGTCATATGGCTTCTTAATGTCTTATTGGAAGGCACCGGCCGTAGCTTCTTCAACTCAGGAAAAACTCTATCCAGAAGTTCTGTGGCTTGGTAGTCAGTGATATCCAATCCGGTCACAAGTTTCTCAACAAGGTCATCCGCCTCAATTTCCCCCCTCTTATACCTTCTAAAGATTGATGTTAATTCCCCGATATCGGCCTTCGCTGCTATCTTTTTCACCTGAGTTATTTTTTGAGCGCTTAACCCAATCTCGGGACGAGGTAATTCAGCTAGATAGAAAACCCTGTCAAGGATAACTCGAGCCTCTGGACCATATTGCTTAGAGACATCACTGTCGGGTAAAATCGTAAGATTCTCGACCTCATCAAAGCCAAGGTTTAACAGGATCTCCCTCGATCTTTGAATCAATTCATGTAAAATATGAGGCTTGCCTTCACCTTCCAAACTGACTTTAGTGCCCGTTGGAAGAAGCTTTGCTGTCGACATCCATGCTTCGGTAAAATTCCGCTTTGCTTGCGATTTTATTTCATCTACGTCAAATGTTGCCATGATCAGATTCTTACTAACTATGTTTCAATTTGCTAATGCATTGTAGCAGGTATTGCCTCAGTATGTTCAGCGTTGCCTCAACAATATCGCGCTTGTTTTCCTCCCGATTCCCATGAAAAATGTATTTCTGGCTTGATTTTTCACCTTCTGCAGATAGGCCAATATAAAAAAGCCCCACAGGTTTCGCAGGAGTAATGCCTGAAGGTCCAGCAATGCCTGTAACAGAAACACATATGTCTACACCTAGTAGTTTCTTACCACCTTCAGCCATTTCTATGGCTGCTTGTGGGCTAACGGCTCCATAGTTTTCTATAGTCTCCCTTCTTACCCCCAGGATGTTGATTTTGACCTCATTGCTATAAGATACTACAGAGCCCTCAAAGTAGTCTGAGCTGCCTGGCACATTGGTTAGCCTATCGGCCACTCTGCCACCGGTGGCTGACTCAGCGGTACCAATGGTAAGGAATTTCCCAGCCTTAGCTTGATATTCCCCTATCAGCTCAGCAATGTCCATTTCTAGTTTTTTCACAAACTTATTCTACCAAATTTGGAGCAGTGCCTTTACTACCCAGGCTACAGACTTAATTGGTTTACACCATTTTGTGTGAAAGTGAACAATTGAAGCATCCATCAAGCTCTCAAGAGATAGCAATTCGAGTAAGGCAGGAAAGGAAGTCCCTTCTATTCAGAAGAGCTGCGAGTACCATAAACCAAGAGCTTTCTGAAGCTCATTCATATGAAACGCCAATCAGGCATAAACGCCCTGTGGAAACATATTGAGCAAATAAAGCCAAAGGCAGCTATACTTACCCACTTTGGCATGACTATGTGGCGAGCTAAGCCCTGGGAGTTAGCCCGGAAATTAACTGAAGAAACTGGAATTTCAGTTATTGCTGCCAGGGATGGCATGAAATTCGACCTGTCGCAACTGG
>JAGMDB010000038.1 GCA_023128875.1 Dehalococcoidia bacterium
ACCTCACCATTCCTGATTTTGATATTGTATCCGCAATCAGGATTAGTGCATACCCATGCCTTGTAGTGAATTGCTGCTCCTTGACTGCCAAAATCGGAAAGGGGCACCAAGTCTCCTTTACCGCACCTCTGGCATTTTGGGAATGAACTTTTTTCCAATGGTTCCACCTCCCGTCCGAAAAATGTTCATTAAGCATACACTAAAAATAATTTGCTGGCAAGGGGACAAATTGCCTCAAAATGAATATTACCCTGAAGGTTATTGAGATTTAAGATAGACACATATATGCACAAATGATACGATACGGAAGGAAAATGGAATTAGCTACAAGAGAGCTAGAGGCAAAAGGCAGAGCGGCCAAGGCAGCTTCAAAAAAACTTACTTTCCTTTCTACGGAAATTAAGAATAAGGCTTTGCTCAGCATCGCTGAAGCTCTTATCACCCAAAAAGATGAAATCCTGGCGGCTAATAGAATTGACTATACACAGGCTAAATCTTCGGGGATGAACGAGGCTATGCTTGATAGACTCCTGTTATCAGCAGCCCGTTTGGAAGATATGTCCCAGGATGTAAGGATGGTGGCTGCCTTGCCCGACCCTGTCGGTGAGGTGTTTGAGATGCGAGCCCTACCTAACGGTTTGCAAATAGGGAAAAAAAGAATCCCCCTGGGAGTTATCGGAGCTATATATGAGAGCCGCCCTAACGTGACTATAGATATATCGAGTTTGTGTCTTAAATCGGGCAATGCTGTTATCCTTCGTGGTGGCAAAGAATCTGTAAATTCCAATAGTGCATTGGCGAAGGTAGCTCAGCAAGCTTGTCTGGACGCCGGTGTGCCGCAAGGAGCAATTGAATTTATCCAGTCCACGGAGCGCGGTTTGGTTAACCATATGCTTGGAATGAAAGGAGTGATTGACTTAATAATTCCACGTGGCGGCTCTGGATTGGTTCAGCTTGTTTCCGAGAATGCCGCTATGCCGGTACTTACGGGCGGCATAGGTGTTTGCCATACCTATGTGGACAAAAGCGCTGACCTTGGCAAGGCTGTGGCCATTGCCTATAACGCCAAGGTTCAGCGCCCTACCGTGTGTAATGCTCTGGATTGCCTTTTAGTCCATAGTCAGGTTGCTCAAACCTACTTACCAGCTATAGCTAAAGAATGGGCAGAGGCTGGGGTAGAGATACATTGTGATAAGCGAGCTATGGCCATCCTTAAGCCTGTGCCCTCTCTAAAATTAGCCCCGGCAGCGGAAGATGATTGGGGGAAGGAGTTCTTATCATTAAAGGCAGCTATTAAAGTAGTTGATTCCTTAGACGAAGCTTTAGAGCATATTGAGAAACATGGCTCAGGACATTCTGAAGCCATCCTCACTGAAGACTACTCAGCAGTGATGCGCTTCCTGAACGAAGTTGATGCTGCCTGCGTTTATGCGAACGCCAGCACTCGCTTTACCGATGGTGCCCAATTTGGCCTGGGCGCTGAAATAGGCATAAGCACCCAGAAATTTCATGCCCGTGGTCCTATGGCTCTTAAAGAGCTTACCAGCTATAAATGGATTATCTTTGGCAGCGGGCAAGTTCGGCCTTAGAAAGTGTGCTACTAGTATCCTGACTTCTTCCAGGTCATACTGTCTATCGCAACTTTAATAATTGCTACCTTGTCAATTTCGTTTACAGTATATTCATGTGAATTATCTGAATAGTGTGCCACGATAATACTCAATGCCCTTCTTTTCTCCTCAAGGTCACCGATGAAAGAAGCTTTCCCAAAACCGATAACGCTGTAATATTTCATATCCCACTTGCAGGGATTTTCTGTTTTTTTAACTAATTCACAATCAATATCCATCTCAAAGCAGACGTTGTGGTTTTGCTTAATAGTGTCAATCTTCCTGCCCTTGGGGGCAGAATGAAAATACAAGCAATTATCCTTATAGCCAAAAATAAGAGGCACAACGTATGGCATGTTATTTTCAGACAAACCAATTCTGCAAACAGTGGCCCTTTTTATTATTGATTCTATTACATCTTTATCTTTTGCCTTCATTTTTGCTCGCAATTCATTTAAACCTGCTTCGCTCACCATTATTAACTACTTTCTTAGGGTAAGGCTCGCAGGGCTTCCTTTTGGATTTTAAATAATTTCTCTATTCCTTGCTGGGCTATGGAGAATAAAGAATCAGCGGTTTCTTTAGAGAAAGGTTTGCTTTCAGCAGTTCCTTGAATTTCTACAAACTCATCTTTATCGGTCATGACTATGTTGAAATCAACTTCAGCCCGATAATCCTCTTCGTAGCAAAGGTCAAGCAGCATATCACCATTCACAATGCCGACACTGGTAGCAGCTATCATTCTACGTAATGGCATAAATGGCAGAGCGCCTTGTTTTCTCAGATTATGGAAAGCTTGAAATAGAGAGACGTACCCACCGGTTATAGCTGCCGTTCTGGTGCCACCATCTGCTTGCAACACATCACAATCCACAACGAAAGTTCTCTCCCCCAGGGCTGATAAATTAGTGGCCGCTCTTAAGCTGCGGCCAATAAGGCGCTGGATTTCTTGGTTTCTTCCCCCTATTTTGTCTCGCGGCGTGCGTGTAAGGGTGGAGCGAGGCAGCATAGCATATTCAGCAGTAACCCAACCCTGGCCACTGCCTTTAAGGAAATTAGGTACTCTTTCCTCCAGGCTTACAGAACACAACACCCTTGTCTTTCCCAGCTCTATCAGGGTTGAGCCTTCGGCAAAACTTTGGTAGCCCAGTGTTATAGCCACCGGGCGAAGTTCGTTATTGCCCCGACCATCTATCCTTTCCATTTCTGGTTGTCCTACTGCAGTATATCATTGCTCAGCGATGCCAACAATGCCGTGTATCCAAGCCTGCTCGTAATTCTGTTTCTTAAGCAACTTTCTCTAGAATCTCTTTTTCTCTAGCTCGCATTCTGGCTTCTTCTTCCGGGCGCTTATGGTCATAACCCAGAAGGTGAAGTATCCCGTGGATAATTAGCAATGCCAGTTCTTGCTCAACGGAATGTCCTTGTTCCCTGGCTTGTTTCGCCGCCTGAGGATAGGAGATGATTATCTCTCCCATGTGAGTTACGCCGTCGGGGGGAAAGACAAAAGGGGGCTCGCTTTCTTGCTGAGGCAGCATATAAAAGGCAAGCACATCTGTGGGTTCATCCACACCTCGATAATCTCGATTCAGCCTTTGCACGGTTTCAGAGTCTGTGAGAACAATGCTTATTTCACAGGGCGAAGTTACGCTTTCTGCCTTAAGAACTTGCTGAGCTATTTTTCTGGCCTGGTTCTCATCAATACAGCCCTGAAAGTTTTGTTCAATATGAATGCTGATTTCTTCTATCATAATGAATTATCTAGCTGGCATCATAACATGTGAGCTAGTCTGCTTCAATGAAGCCTTTATATATTGTCATAGCGCTAGTAAAACAACATAAACTGAAAGCCCGATAAAGCGGGCAGCCAGGGTTTCATGCTCAGCAGTGCATCGAGAAATACTTAAAGGCTTTTCTGACGCATAATAATACGGCGCCTCCTAAAACCCACGATTTGGTAAGGCTGAACGTCATGTGTGGTGGCATTGCCCCTGATTTTGGGAATATTAATGATTCTCTGGATTTCCTGAATCCCTTTTCTGTTGAGTTCCGATATCCTGGTATAAATGTCAGCGTGGAGGAAGCACAGGAAGCGGTGAAACACGCTGAAAAGGCTCGAAATTTTATCAGAGAAAAGCTGGGCGCATCAAACAGCTAAGGATATGGAAGGGGGAGTTACACCTTCAGCCTTAAGGACCTGCCGAGCTATCCTCCTCACCCACTCTTCCTCAACCAGACCACGGAACTTTTCCTCAACGGAAATTTCAATTTCCCCTAACACGGCAAAAACCTTATCCCAACATCTGGATACAGTTTACCTTTTCTTTCGTGGATGACGCTCCGAGCACGTGTAAAGTCTACGTGCTAGGCTTGATTTGCGGAGTGTAGAAGGGGCAAAGCCAGATACGCTCCGTCGGGCGATGTACCTATCCACATCACGCATTGTAACCGTGTCATTTGATTCTCGAACGGGGGTGCCTAATGCGATCTCTAAAATGCCTTACCATATCAGGAGGTAGTCCAGATTCCATTGCCAGCATTTCGAGCATGTCCATGGACCTATATAGATAATGCCGGGCTTGCTCAAATTGCTCACGCGTTGGTTCTTCATCACCCGGCAGATCTAGAACAGAAGCGATACGGTCAAAAGACATGCAAAACTCCTCTACCATACTAGGGTGCAATCTAGCACGTCGCGATGGGACAACCATATCCCCAATCATAGATCGAAGCTCTTGAATCATAGAGATAATTTCAGCGTTACTCTTTTCCAGAGGATTCTCACTTCGATGAAGTGATTGAAGGTCAATTGCGACAGAGATCGGAGAATCAACTTTACTCGGGTCTTTTTCAACAGAACGAATCTGTGTGATTAGTTCATCTTTGCAGCTGGCCACACTATCTAAATCTCTAGGGTCAACATGGATCGTTCGCGTTGGAGCAACGTCAAAAGGAATGGATTCACCGCATTGGATAATTTGAACCACTGGCTTTTTGACGGTGTGCCGGATGGCAAGCTCATAGAATACATTAGGATTTTTTCAGTGAGATCAGCGATGACAAGATCATCCTCTATGAGATGCTGAATAACCTGTGGTGTAATGATCCCTGGCTCGGATATTTCATCAGCACGAACAGCATCGTATCCACATTCCTTAGCCACAGGTTTGATTATGTGCGTCAATACCTGGTCAGAACGCCGTCTCATTTCACTTCCTTCCTCACCAATAGGGGCGATGACAAAACACGTACTCGGCTTTTCTTCCTTAGCCACGAAACCTCCTCCTTGATGATATTACCGGCTCCATTATACACAAATTCCTATCAGGCTTCCATAGTGGGGTGTTGAGTCTCAGTGTCTTGTTGATTGCACCACAGTACGGCGCGTTCGCCATTCTTGTTTCAACTATTAAAGGCTGCTTGCTGGCTTTATATGTTTCTGAATAGCTAGTAAAATAGCATTGATGGCGATAACACCACTGAGGCGGCAAAATATCTCAGGGTTAAGCAGGGGTATGCTGCGGCTATTGTTTAGGATATAAACGGGATCAATTTCACCATAATAGCATTGGGTGGATTCAGTTATTTCGTAGTTTAGTTCAACTATTCTTATTGTAGACCCTTTTCAATGTTTAGGTTTTTTGAGCAGACGATGACCATTTATTGAATCTGCTAAATTGTATAATTTACTCTTCTTCCACTCCCTCGGTATCTCACCAATCTCGGTTTGCTTAAATTCTGTTTCCCGTTTGAACTTGAGCATGATTTATGCCCCTTGGAAAATCTTGTTGATAGCCTCCTTTAAAGGTGGCAGATCGCGCTTTATCGTCTCCCAAACCCTTTCAGGATCAACAGCAAAGTATCCATGAATAAGTCTGTTTCTCATTCCTGCTATCTTTCGCCATGGTATTCCCTGATATTTTTCTTTTATCTCATCCGGGATATTCTTTACAGCCTCACCTATGACTTGCAAGCAATAAACTGCTGCATAAATCTTCTCTTTATCGCTGATGAAAGATTCAAAATCCATACCTTTAACAAAACTATCAATGTCTCTAATAGCATTTATAATATCGACAAGGAAATCCCTATAATCTCTCTTATCTTTCATACATAAATAACCTCACTTAGGATATACTGTCCAATATAAGGTTTTAAGCTCTTCTTCTCCACTAAATCTACCTTAATGCCCAGCAAATCGCTTAGCTCAATCTCCAAACCGACTACATCCAGTAAGCTTAGCTTTGCATCTTCTTCGAACTCAACCAGAATGTCCAAATCACTTTTCCCCTTCTGCTCGCCTCTGACATAAGAGCCGAATATACCAATTTCTTTTACCTTGTATTTTCCCTTAAGCTCTTCCAGCGTCCTTTTTATTTCTTGCACGGATTTCATATCTTCTCCTTTATGTTAAATCCAAAGGTATTGAGAACCTCCCCAATCTTTCCGCTCAGTTTCTTCTTCTCCCCAAGCAATTTCGATAATTCCTCAAAATAAAGCTCCAGCCATCTGACTAAGCCTTGGCTTTTACTGCGTTCAACTTCAGTATATACCAAATTCCCCTTTTGTTCCTACATATTGGAGGCTCTTTTCATCAACATTATAGTGCTTTGGCTATTCTTGGTGAAGCCTATTCTTAGTGCCTGCTGGCTTTATATGTCCCTCAATAGCTAGTAAAATAGCATTGATGGCGATAACACCACTGAGGCGACAATATCTAAGGGTCAAGCAACGGTATCCCGAGGCCATAGTCTTCTTTCGCCTCGGCGATTTCTATGAGACCTTCGATGAGGACGCCAGGGTTGCTTCACGAGAACTTGACATCGTTTTGACGGCGCGTGAAATGGGTAAAGGGCACAAGGTGCCCATGGCAGGGATACCCCATCATGCTCTGGATAATTATTTGGCTAAGCTCATTAATCGCGGTTATAAGGTAGCTATCTGTGAGCAGCTTAGCCCCCCAGGCAAAGGGTTGGTAGATAGAGACGTTATCCGTGTAGTGACGCCGGGGACAGTGATTGAACCTAACTTGCTGGAGAGCAAGAGCAATAATTATCTGGCTAGCTTAGTTGTTGAGGGGGAGGAGGCCGGGATTGCTTATGTTGACATAACTACAAGTGAGTTTGCTGCTACTCAACTTTCCGCTGATAGAATTTCTTGTGAATTGGAGAGACTTCAGCCGAGCGAAATTCTTGTCCCAGATTCTTCGCCTCCAGGGCTCAAAATGAGAGAGCTTCCTGAGTCACTATCAGCTACAGTGACTAAACTCGATGATTATTGTTTTGATTTGGAAATTAGTCAACAAGTTCTGCTGGAGCATTTTGCTGTGGCTACTCTCGAGGGCTATGGCTGTGCCCATTTACCTTTAGCCATAAGAGCTGCCGGCTCATTAATTCATTATATCAG
>JAGMDB010000039.1 GCA_023128875.1 Dehalococcoidia bacterium
CGTTGGAGAAGTTAGTTATAAGTGGTGTAGATGTAGATCGAGAGTTACTTGCTACCACATTTAGACATTTTAGCTTTTGTGAACTATAACTAAAACCAGAAATAGCCAAGAGCACCGTAGTTGACATGTTTTCTAAAGCTCGATATAATATATAGTATGTAAATGAAATAGAAAGGAGGAACACATGGCAGAACCGTTGGAGAAGTTAGTTATAAGTGGCGTAGATGTAGATCGAGAGTTACTTGCTACCACATTAATGAACTTGGTTAGAATTGATAAAGACAAGGGGGAAATCAGGCTTACTTTGGAAGCTATCTGGCTCCCCAAGAAATTACAAATCTTAGTTTACTTGATGGGGAGGAAAGCTGCGACAGCATTGGGCATTCTGCCTGACGAGCCAATCGCACCAAAAGATTTGGCTTTGAAACTTGGAAGAGGAGGAAGCGCTCTTCGAGGTCAGCTAGCTACTTTAAGTGAAAAAGAACATTTGGTTAAAAATGAGGCGGGTAAATATTGGGTGCCCAATTATGCTGTTGAGCAAGTGAAAGCATTGCTAGAGAAAGCAACTGGAAAGGAGAAATAAAATGCAAGGACAAGAACCACTAGATGTGGCATTGGAAATAGCAAAGCAAGTAGAGCAATTACCTGAACAGTATCGAATTGATGCTTTTAAAGTGCTCCTTGAGCACCGTTTAAGAACCGGGGTAGCAATCACAGCGCCAGTACGAGGTTATACAGTTCCTGTAGCTGGGGAGATATCCTTTGGCGAATTCCTTAATCAGCTGGAAGAGCTTAAAACTAATCCCCAGAGATTCACAACGGTGGCCTATTACTATGCTCACCACCGACAGGAGGATACTGTTACACAAGATGACATAGTTAATAGCATGGCGGGGGGTGGGGTACAGCCTCCTAAGAATTTCAGTCGTGATATACAAATCGCCACATCTGCTAAAAATGCTTTATTGATGCGGGCTCGGGAACCTAAAAATGGGGTATCTGCTTGGCAATTGACTAGGACTGGGCAAAAATTTATAGAGCAAAAACTTAAAGGTGTTTAAGGAGGTGTTGAAATGATACCTGATGAAGAGATTGCAGAAATAAAGAAGAAGTTAGAAGAGCATGATAAGAGGCTCTCCAATTTGGAGAGCTTATTCCAGGCAAAACCGGAGGCTATTGAGAAGCAAATCTCTATTAAGGAATTTATCCTTTCAAAAAAACCGAAAAGCGATATCCAGAAAACCTTAGCTATAGCTTATTATCTTGAAAGGCATAAAGGCTTGCTTTCCTTTAATGTAAAGGACTTGAGGGGTGGTTTTAGAAATGCTAGGGAAAAAGTTCCTGAAAACATAAATGTTTGCGTGATCAAAAACATTGAGAACGGTCATATGATGGAAACTGAAGAAAAGAAAGACAAATTAAAGGCGTGGGTTTTGACAAATACTGGAGAAGAATATGTCGAAAATGATTTTGAAAAGGAGAAATGATACTGCGAAAACAGAAATTTCAAAAAGATTCGCAGAAGTAGATACATCTGATTTTCCTGATTTCTATAGCTACGAAAAACCTTTGGAAAGGGGTTTATGGATTTTATGGGTGGCAAAGGAGAAATTGAGAATAAAAAGACTAACAACTGAGGAGATAGCCTCGGTTATAAGAGATGTTAAGGAGGTTAGCATCGAGGCAAAATCTATTACTAACTCCTTTAATAAATCAAGAAACAAAATACATACCTATCATGAGGGTGGACAAGTTTATTTCGAAATAATGAGACCCGGGAAAGATTATCTAATTTCCCAGACGAAGGAAGGCTCCACGCATGTAGTTTATTTTGAACCTGATAAACAATATACGAGTAAGAGACTTTTATCGAAGAATATTTTTGATAGCCTCAAAGGTGAATTAAGAATTGTTGATCCTTACTGTAGTGAAAGAACGTTAGATATTTTAAAGGACATCAAGAATGAACATGTTAAATTTCTAACAAGGGTGGATAATCTCAGGGAGAAGGAGAAGGGGCGATTTTCACGTGAAATTCAAGATTTCAAATTAGAAAAGCCAAATGTAAAGTTTAGGAATTACCCGAATGCGGATATTCACGATAGATACATAATTTCATCTGACTCTTTGGTTGTTTTAGGGCATAGCATCAAGGATTTGGGTTGCAAGGAATCCTTCGCTATAACCCTAAACAAAGACATGAATAAAAACATAGTTGAGGCAGTAATCGAGAGTTTCGATAGAAGATGGAAACGATCGAGTACACTGTAACAAATCTTTCTAGCTAGAGCTAAAAGATAGATTTTGGTTCTAGCAATTTTATTTTTACTAGATAATTAAACGAAAAAGGCACAAAAAGATAAGCTTGAGAGAACCCTTGATAGCTACTTTAAGGAAATCCATAAGATTTATGTGGCAGGTGATTTTAGGGAGGAGAGCTTTTGTTCCTCCTTAAAGGTGCTTGCTGAAAAGTGCTCGAAGTTTTTTCTGCTTTGAAAAGTAGCCAGGGCAATCCTTTTAACGATTGGGCTGCAAGGGAGAGTCGACGAGCTATATGCCGGGCTTGACTGAGTGGTCGCCTCTCCTAGAACTGTAGGTATACGAACTGCCAATGCCTTCCTGTTTGGAGATAGTTCTAATTATGATTATGCTATAATTAGTGAGAGAAAGAGAGAATGCAATATACCGCTATTATCAGGAAGGCACCTGATGGATTTTATATAGCCAGTTGTCCTCTTATTCCAGAAGCCCATGCTCAAGGCGAGACCTATGAGGAATGCCTGGCTAATATCAAAGAGGCGCTTGAGCTCTGCCTTGAATATCGTAAAGAGCGTGGTGAAGAAGTCCCGGAGGAAACTAGCACCCAGCGGGTCACAATAACAGTATGACGAAACTACCTCCCCTTAAGGCTAGAGAGGTGGTTAAGGGACTTCAGACATCCTCAAGCAGCTTGGCATTGCCGAAGACGAGTTTTTGCAAGCTATAAGACGAAGGTAAATTCTTTAGTTTTTCACCAGCCTGCAAAATAGATTGCCCCTCCTTAATTTGAACTCAATAAATAATTGATAACCTGCGCTGCTGCACCGAAGCTATCTCCAGGTAAATTTGCTTTGTTTGCAGTTTTGTGAAGGCGGGTGCTAGAATGCGTGACTAAAGCTATGGTACTCAACGGCCGCATGATTGAAGAGGAGATAGCTAGAGGGAGGACAGACATTGAGCCTCCTGCCCCAAATTGCATTCAACCAGTGACTGTTGATATACATCTGGACAAGAAGCTCCTCGGGTTTGAAACTCGTCGTCATCCTTTTTATACTGATGTCAAACAAGACATGGATGATGTAACCGAGCTGGTGGAAATTGATGGCGAAATTTCCTTTCTCCGCTTGACTTCACTAGCAGAAAGGACTTATGGTTCACCTGGTTTGCAAAGCAAGTATCAGGGGCAGAGTGGTCCTACAGCAAGCAGGTATTCTAACGATTACCAGG
>JAGMDB010000004.1 GCA_023128875.1 Dehalococcoidia bacterium
ACTCGATGTTTCTTTTCCTTGAGCTCTACCTCAGTACCCGCACCTACCTTGATTACCGCCACACCACCAGCTAATTTGGCTAACCTCTCCTGTAATTTCTCTTTATCATAGTCAGATGTAGTTGTATCAATCTGAGATCTAATTTGCTTAATTCGATCCTCAATATCTTTCTTCGAGCCTTTCCCATCAACAATAGTAGTGTCATCCTTATCAGCCACCACTCTTCGAGCCCGCCCTAAATCCTCTACAGTAACCGAATCTAATTTCCTGCCAATCTCCTCAGATATAACCGTTCCCCCAGTGAGGGTGGCTATATCGCGGAGCATTTCCTTCCTTCTATCGCCAAAGCCAGGTGCTTTAATCGCCAGAGGACTTAAAGTACCCCTTAGCTTATTGACCACCAATGTAGCTAAGGGTTCGCCTTCTATATCTTCGGCTATCATAACGATGTTCTTGGAAGTTTGGACGATTTTTTCTAAAGCAGGCAGGATGTCATTCAAGGCGGAAATTTTCTTATCGGTGATCAATATGTAGGGGTCTTCCAGTTCTACTTTCATCTGTTCGGCATTAGTGATGAAATAAGGACTGATGTAACCCCGGTCGAATTTCATGCCTTCAACATACTCGGTTTCATATTGCAATCCTTTACCTTCCTCAACAGTGATAACTCCATCCTTGCCCACCTTTTCCATGACATCAGCAATCAAATTACCAATTTCCTGGTCAACTGCTGATAGAGCAGCCACTTGAGCTACTTGCTCCTTAGTCTTCACGGGAATGGATGTTTTCTTAAGTTCATCGACAACAGCTTCCACCCCCTTCTCAATACCACGCTTTAAAGCCATGGAGTCAGCACCAGCGGCAATATTCTTGAAACCTTCCCCAACGATACTTTGAGCTAGGATAACAGACGTGCTGGTGCCATCACCGCATTGGTCATTAGTTTTTGTTGCTGCCTCTTTTACTAATTGAACTCCCATGTTCTGAAAGGGATCAGGCAGCTCTATTTCCTTAGCAATGGAAACGCCGTCGTTTATGACTGTCGGAGCCCCAAATTTCTTATCTAGCGCTACCGGACGCCCACGAGGGCCCAACGTCACCCTGATTGCTTCGGCCAGGGTATCTATACCCGCCTTTAATGATTTTCTTGCTTCTTCACTAAAAAGTAATTGCTTTGCCATTTATTCACCTCCTTTTAGGACTTCTTTTTGGCTAGAATATCGCTTTCACGCAGGATAACCACTTCTTTCTCATCTAGCTTAAATTCAGTGCCAGCGTATTTGGAATAGATTACCCTATCTCCCACCTTCGTCTCCATGGTTATCCGTTTCCCATCTTCGGATAGCTTGCCTGGACCCACAGCAATGATTTCACCTTCCTGAGGCTTTTCTTTAGCTGTGTCAGGTAAGACAATCCCTCCTTTACTTACCTCTTCCTTCGGGATAGGCTTGATTACCACCCTATCTCCCAAGGGTTCAATCTTAACTGCCATGCTACCTCCTTTCTTATGTTTCATTTTAGCACTCTAATGCTGAGACTGCTAATTATTATATCATAAAGAATTTAAAATGCAACAAGGTCGCGATTTAATACGGCCCCTCTGGATGCTAAACGAAAGCTTGTTAAGCGGTGTCATATTTATAACCATGAGCGTCGATATCAGGGTCTGGGATGTGAGATGACTTTAGAAGCATATACCGGCGAAAATAGGCCATTTCGAGTATACTTTTCATTAGGCATTAAGAGCCGAATACAAAAATCTTAGAAAAGGAGGCCACAACGTTGAAGGATGAGATAAAACAGATTGCTTTGAGGGAGGGAGCAAGCAAGGTAGGAATTGCCTCTGTGGAGAGCTTTGCAGGCGCACCAAATGGGCACGCACCTACTGATTTCATACCAGATGCCAAATCAGTGATTTCGTTTGGGGTAAGACTACTAGATGCAGCTGTAGAGCGGGATAGATTATTCATGAATTCCCAGATGGTTCCGGAAGAATTAAGAATGCCTGTACAAGAATACATCTATGAAACGGTAGCCTACAGCATGGTAAACACCCGGTTAGATCAAATTGGATTGTCGATTGCTCTGTTTTTGGAAAAACAGGGATACCCATCAATGTGTTTTCCGGCAACCTATGATACGTATTATGATTCCCTGATGCGTAAGATTCCCAACTTTCAGGCTTTTTTTTCTCATAGGCATGCTGCTGTTAGGGCTGGCTTAGGGGAATTTGGTTTAAATAACCTTGTCCTAACACCTGAATATGGCCCAAGAATTCGATTGAATTCAGTAATAACAAGCATACAGCTAGAGCCGGAGCCCATTATCGGAGAAAAGTTATGCATAAGAGGGTGTACATTGTGTCTGGAGGCATGCGCATTGTGCGTCAATAACCCCAGTACAAATATCTTGACGCCCAAAGAGAATCTGAATTGGAATGAAATATGGTTAGACCCGCCTTCTGTTACAGATAAGCACGCATGCAACTCCGGGAGGTGTGCAGGAGGATGTATGAGGGTGTGTCCAGTGGGCAGCAAGAGAACACATAGAAGCTAGGGGGAAGAGAAGAGCTCAAGATAGCTAATATTAGCTATGGTTTCATGTCTCCATGAGTTAGTGCCCTTAACACTTGAGCCCAGGCGTGATTAGAATGCGAGCCCTGCAGAGCTGGCTTGCCCTAAACCAGGCACGAGAGCCATGCATTTGGGGTTTCGCATGCTTGACAATCCCCCTTTTTTGCAGTAGAGTTGAGAATAGACAATTGTTTTTTACTGCTTAGGTTAGTTTTTGTCTTAAAGAGGGTGTTAAGAGTGGCTGGAGAGAATAAGCGAACTATATGCAAGACAAACGCTCAGAAAGAGCTGCTGATCTTTTCATAGGTTAGCAGCTTTTTTGCTTTTAATTGAGGTGGGAGGAGCTGGAGCACTATTTATTGGAAATTACAGGGAAACTAGGTGTGATGCTATCAACCATATGAACAGATAGAGGGAGAAACCCAATAAGAATGGATTTGAGTAATAAAGCAGCGAAATTGTATCG
>JAGMDB010000040.1 GCA_023128875.1 Dehalococcoidia bacterium
TGCTCTTTTCAGTGCCGATTGAAGCGAACCAATTTCCTCCTCTCTCAATTATCAAGCGGATATTGGCAAAAGTCTTTACATTGTTCAAAACGGTAGGTTTGCCCCATAACCCGGACTCTGCTGGATAAGGAGGTCTAGGCCTGGGTGTGCTTGTCTTGCCTTCAACAGCAGCCATCAGTCCAGTTTCCTCCCCGGAGACGAAAGCGCCAGCTCCAATAGCTAGATTGATACGGAAGCCAAAACCACTGCTGAGTATATTATCTCCCAAAAAACCCAGCTTCTCTGCTTGCTGTAAGGCGACCTTTACCCGCTCAACAGCCAGAGGATATTCAGCACGAATATAAATGTAGCCTTCGTCGGCTCCTATGGCATAACCACCGATAATCATCCCTTCTATAACCTGCTGCGGGTCGCTTTCCAAAACAATTCGGTCCATAAAGGCACCAGGGTCACCCTCATCAGCGTTGCATACTATATATTTTGGGGTAGCAGAGTAGCTATGGCAAATTTCCCATTTTAGGCCAGTAGGAAACCCCGCACCACCTCGCCCTCGAAGTCCCGATTTCTTAATTTCCTCGATTATCTCCTCAGGCCGCATCTTTAAGGCTTTCTCCAGTCCCCTGTAGCCATCATTGGCGAGGTAGTGGTTTATGTTCTCGGGGTCAATATAGCCGCAGCGGCGCAACACAAGGCGAAGCTCCTTTTCAAATCGGGGAAGTTCTGGTATATAAGGAGCTTCTCCCTCCTCACCCACCTCAAACGTGCCTAAAGCAAGCTCAAGGCAAGGGTCATCGCTGATGATGTAGCCTTCTACAAGTCGAGGGACAAATTCCTGAGTCACGTGATGGTATACCACACGCAAGGACTCAGGCCTAGAGATGGCAACCAAGGGCTCGGCATAGCATAATCCCATACAGCCGACCTCGATAACCTTAACTTCGATATTCCGGCGCTTTAGTTCTTCTTCAAATGCTTTAACAGTCTCCATAGCACCGGCTGCCCTGCCACAAGTAGCTGTGCCAACGAGAATATGAGTGCTGCTTTGCAAAGCTTCCCACTCGGATTTCGCTCTGTTTGTAAGCTCCTTGAAAGTCATGCTAGTATCACCACGGGTTTCCTGAAGCCCTTCATCTTGTTAGGCAAGCTGTAGCTTAACCAGGATTGAAGGTCAAAGACAGGTGTAATGGGGAATCTACTGCGGAATTTGCTCTTCCTCCGATCGCTCTTTTTCAATTTCCTGCTTGTAGGGCACTGAGATCTCATCTACTCTAAAGGGTGTCATTTTGGGATAGATTTTATCTCCTATTTTTACTGCTGGAGCTCTGTCACCTATCCTCACTACCGGGGCGAGCATACAGCACCCCATGCAAGCCACCCTTTCCAAGCTGAAATTACCATCTTGGCTAGTCTCTCCTACCTTAATTCCTAGCTGTCTCTCAAATTCCTGTAAGATAAGCTTACCTCCCCTTAAATGGCAAGCAGTTCCCAGGCAAACCTGGATAGGATATTTTCCTATAGATGTGAACCGGAATTGATTATAGAAAGTGGCCACTGAATAAACCCGGACTGCTGGCATTTCCAAAAACTTAGCCAGCTCTGCCATCGCCTCTCGGGGAAGGTATCCCAGACTTTCCTGGATTTCCTGCAGTAGAGAGATTAAGTTCTTTCTTTCTTTTCTATCAGGGGTTAATGTCTCCTTTAACTGCTCGGTCACAGATTCCTCTTTCCTCACTCTGGGACTGCCTTCCCTGCGGCTATCTTCCCCTTGAGTTCCTTAGCATATTTAGGAAGAAAGGCTCCTATTGCAGTTGCTTCTCTAACACCAACTGTTACCTCCCACTTCCAATCCAGAGCTTCCATTGTCGCACCTGAAATTCTTGCTATTCTCCCTGGGAGGACTAACTGTCTATGCTTCACTCTCTCTTCAATTCCGCAATTGTTAACCAGCTTAGCTATGGTGCTGCCACTGATCTTGCCTGCTGCCCAGCCGGTCAGGATGCCAAGGCCCTCTGCATCCTGTACCAGGAGGAATGCCGGAATCTTAGTGGACTCAATTGCTGAGCTTACCACGAAATAAGTCAAAGCCCAGTTTGAGGTCATTAGAACCGGGGATTCCTCATTGGGTTCTCCTATCTCATAGTATTTCTCCTCTACTGCCATGGGAAACCGAGGATCGGTATAGATATTAAGTCGTTGCACCAGAAGCGGAAGCATGTGATTCGGATCAAGGTTGGAAAGGACAATAATGCCAGCATATTTGTTTACATATAAGGAAGCGATAAGCATTTCCTTCAGCGGATTATCTCTAACCATGAAGCAAGGGAAGGCCATGGTGGGGTAACCGAGTGGCCTGAACGTTTGCTTTAGAGTTGCTCGGCGAATAAGGGTTTGGTTTCTTATAGCTTCCAGCATAGTCTTAGAACCAGGGGTTAGAACTAAGTCGTCGATACCCGAAGCCTTTAGTTTAGTGGTTAAAGACACCAGTCCTTCTACGCTTTCAGCTCGAACACCCACCGGGGTAGGTTTTTCTTTGATTTTGGGGATTGCTGTATCTATATTTTCTTGGGTTATGGGGTAGATTAAGGGCTGCCTATCGGCACATATATCTCTGGCGGCAAATAAAGCCTCCGCATCCTCTGAGATTATAACCAAAGGCAAGTCAATTGATTCGCGAAGTCTCTTCACTACCGCTACAAACCTGGGCTTATCGCCCGATCCGAAGTAAGGGGCTAGAAGGTTTGCATGTAGCGTCGTCCCTACCCAGGCATAGTGCAGTTTCTTTATTTTACTTATCGCTCCCTGAATCTCCTCATCACTCCCCTTATCGGAGACGAGTAAAGCAATCCCTGGTTCATGGACAAATGTCTTTTCGTGACGGTATGTCACTTCTTCATTGCCAATTTCGAGCTTATTCTCGCCAGTGCCTATGATAACGAACTTCATAGGCGGAATCAGAAGCTCCTCTATCTTGGCTCTTATTTCAGGAGAGAGGTGTGGGCATTTATCTACAGTTGCTCCTCCTGAAGCGAGCTTCATGGCAAAGGCAAAACAGGTGGGAAAACCGCAGTCTCGGCATGGTCTCTTGTTAGGGAGCAGCTTTACAAGCTGTGATCCTGAAACCAGCATAGTATACCTCCTTAAGCCAAGTTTTTATGTGGGAAGTTCAACTTGCCCCATTAGCCACGGATGTTGATGCTCATCCAGCCATTTTAGAAGCTGGTCCACATCTGCTACATCCTCCTCAATGGCTATCTTATCCCATAGGCCCTTGGCCTCAATCGTTTCCCGATACCTCTCCTTTATTTCCTTCGGCATCCAGACCATCCTGTGAAGCCCCCCGTCTGCCTGGATGAACTTGGGCGACCTTATCTGCTCCAGTCCGGTTCCCAACCTCCCCTCCACCTGTCTTCCCCCGGAGGTCTCACCAGCCATGTGAGAGAAAGTCTCCCCAATCACAGTCTTACCCTTAAATTCTCGATGGACTATTCCAAAAGCATCTACTTCGGGAATATAGAAAACGATGGCCTCAAAACAGCCGCAAGAGGTATGAGGATGCTCAAAAGCGCTGTAAAGATAGACTCTGTCATAGGTGCCGAGGGATCTTTCGCGTTCCACCTGATTTGCTCCAGCATATTCGCCCTTTGTGGGATCTATGAGGTCCCCCCTAGGGATAGCAAATATAGGTCCCTCGGGGTCAATTTTGGCAGCTGCTCTGCCATCGAACCAATTTATGGCCCCACAATTGCCAATTCGGTCTGGAGATATGATGGAGACATGGGTTGGCGCGAAGCTTTGACAGAGAACGCAGCCGTAAAATGTATCTACATCCTCATCATGAAGAGTCAGCACCCTTTGATCTCTGGCAGCATAGGCTGCTTTAGCCTCAGGGTAAAGCTTCTCTATTAAATCAGGGTCAGTAACGAGAGTAGTCTGGATTTTCTCGATAATATCCATTTCCGAGGTGTAGAGAAAATTAAGTATTTCTCCAAATTCCTTTAACGTAGTCCAGCCTTTTTTGGCGGCAGTTTTGTTCACTCTTATCCATGTATCTGCTCTTTGATTCATATGATACCAACCCTCAATATAACTGGCGAACATGTGGATTCTTCTCTCAAGGACTGGCAGCGCGTCCTCATCAAGTTGTTCCCCAGCAACATCTACTATAATAGCTATAGGGTAACTCCCTCCTTCCTCCATTTCGTTTATATCCTTGCCGATGATTTCTACCTTCTCATGCTCAATCTGCTCGGGGCTCTTTAATCTGCAAAGCTCAAACTTCCGAGCTACTTTAGGGCCGCCAAACTCGATCCACAGATCTTCCTTCCTTACTACCTCGCCTTCGTATTGTGGCCCGATGTCTGAATGCCATTCCATCTGTTATCTCTCCTTTCTCAAATTCGCTATTAATTCTTCCAAGAACCCCCTCCATTGCTCATCCTTCTTGAAGTTGGGAAGGGAATAATTCGCATGGGGAAAGTAATACTTGTCGAGGGTCATGGTTCTCAAATGCTTGTAGGCGAAATGTTTAAGAACGGAAAGGCATTGTTCCTCCAGGTCGCTCCTCACACCAAGGAAGATAACCAGGTCATGGTTCCCCTCCTTTTTTACGCCTCGCCAATCAGGGTCCTTCAGTGCATTTACTATCTCCACCGCATCATAGACGCTGTCTGGACTAACCCCGAGTTCTACCATCTTCCCCTTAACATGTGCTGTACCGCACGCAGGAATTCTAGCAGCCCTAGCTATGTCTAAGGCGTACTCTAGGGCGAGCTTTCCATCAACTGACCATTCAATCAGCTTCGCACCGAGGACAAGCAGAGGCCTCCTGGCTTTCAAGATTAGGTCAGCACATTGCACTGGATCCTCTATTATCCGGCTTGCCTTTATTCCGGTGAGGACGTTTACTCTGTGAAACGGTACTACAGCCATTTTTTCCCTCCTTTAACTTGATCTGGGGCAATTAGTGAATGACTGCCTCCAGAGGAACCTTAGTGGGATAAGTCCCGATTAAGGTAGGAAGTCCGACAGGTTCCTTAGGCTGCCAGTCAATTTCTTTTAAGTATGCCCTTACTTCTTTCTTATAAACGAGAGGAATATCAGCATCCCTTCTAATAAAGAGATGGACGTCTTCAGGAAGACCGCCCCCCATATATTTCTTATACAGGGAGATATAATGATTGAGCTTTATTGACCTTCCTTGAGGAGTATCATTTTTTCTTATACAAAGCTTAGGAATCATCACCATGGCTTTTTCCTTGGTCTCGCACACATAAGCAATGTGCTCAGGGGAAGGTTCCCCACTATCCACAATCTCCCTCTTCCTGGCATCCATGACCGTCCAGTCATCATCTTCCTTTCTTGAAAGATAAAGCCTTCTATATTTAGAGGAATGAGGCCCTAGTAGCACAGGGATACCTAGTCTATTAAACCCTGTGCCAATGGAAGCTGCCTTCTGAGACATTGCTCCCCAAGCTATGCCACAGGCACCTACTCGGTTGAGGACATAGTCAGCCATTACTTCATAGTTCGCTCTCAAGGGGAGAGCAGCGAAAATATTAGCTATTTTTATGGCTGCTCCGGAGATATGGGCATTGGAAACGCAAGAGCCAACGTTCAGCACCCCTCCAGCATCAAATTCGGGAGGAAATAGCTCGTATACAGTCTTCCCATTTTCAAATTTCTTCATCCCGGCAACCATAGCAGCACAGCCAGTAAGAGTTACAATATATTTCCTACGGGCAAACTCATATACCATATCGGCAACGTCATCTATATCGGGATAGTTACTACAACCAACAAAGGCAAGGACTCCAGGGATCGTTCCTAGAGTTATTGGCGCTCCAACATTCCTTATCTCAGTATCCATAACAGCCCCGCGCCCAGCCCTTATTTTCCAGGTCTCCTTGCTCGCTGCCACCTGCATTATCTTGAAGATGGGAACTTTATTAGGACATTCCTGCTCACATTTGCCACAGCCAATACATTGATTGAATTGCTCCTTTATCAGATCAAAATTACGTTTAGCTACCTGAACTATCCCATCTCCTATACTAAAGAGGTTGGGGCACACTCGCTCACACATGCCGCAATTGGTGCACTTTTTGGCCAGCTCTATGGCCTCCTCTTCTGTTATCCATCTCTTCCTTCTCTGGGGAGCAACCTGCAAAGCAACCTTGGCCGCCACCTCAGCCGCTTTCTTGGTATTCAAGATAGCAAAATGTTTCTTGTCCTCCACCATCCGTTTCACTATCTCTTCTGTATCCCAGTCAGTGGCATCCTCAAGTCCATACATGGCCTTGTCTAGAGTAGCAATAACGCGTGAGCCAACCTTGTCTCCCTCTATGGGCATATCAGTTCTAATGCATTGCTCATCAGTCACGATGACATCGGCAATGCCTGTCCTTACGTAGAAGAGTTGTCGTGAAAGAGGACCGACAATCTTTGCCCTATCGGAGTATCTTGTTGTTTCAAGTGCAGTGCAGCAAATGCCAGCTACCTCAACCTTATCATAAAGGCCATTTTCCCGTAGATAATCAATAATAGTAGTCGAAGTAGCCGGATTATGTCCCACCAGCAAGATCACTGGCTTAGATTCATCCACTGAGGCCCACCCCATATCCACAAGGGGAGTATCAGCAACGGAAGTAGGGAAATCAAATCCCACAATCTGGGCGATATCAGCCACTTCCATCCCCACATGGTCCAGCATACTGGCATGTAAAGCTTTCGATTCGTAATCCAGATAGCTTCCCTCTTGTCCAAAGTGAGTGGAATCGAGAAGATGAGTGATCTCCTTATATACATACTCTATAACTGTCTTAAGGTCGCCTAAGGTCTCGGGCTTTAGCCCGGTAACCGTCCTTATATTTGGAGCCTCGAGCTCGATATATGTGCCCATATCAATCTTTTTATCAGCGCCATACTTCTCAATCAAATACTCCAGTATATGACCGCCATGAGCAGCATGCGCGGAGCACCCCATCAAGCAAGCGAGAAGAATCATCCTTGCCTGCTGAGTTGCTATGTCTAAGCCACAAGCCCCTCTCCTTCCTTGGCTAAGGTCACACTTCCCATAGGTACAAAGGCAACAGAGGTCACAGAATGGGGCGTACCAGGGCTTATAAGTCTTAAGCAGCCTCATGTCCCATGATCTAAGGTCTGCGATTCCTGGCATTGGCGTAGGGCCGACAGGCTCCCATGGAATCTCGGCCCTTACGAGCTCTCGAATTTCCTTTTCCTTCCTAGTTAGCTCTTTTACTACTTCTGCCATTGTTTAACCTCGCTTTCGTACATTTCCTTTACTAATTTCATAGACTTGAGATGCCTATGAGTCAGGATATTTGCCCCAGCGGTGAGGAGGGAGAGTGAAGTCATTGCTTCCCAGAGTATCCCTTGCTCCTCATTCTCCCTGGCCTGTTTCGATCTCCACACTTCAGTGGCGAAATCAGCAATCATGGGCATCTGCGTCATTTTATCTTTGATAATTTCTCCAAGCTGCTTTATCCTCTCCATTAGGCTGTAGGTATATTCTATGCCGTAACCCAATGCTGGGCTTAAGGGGTCAATAACGATTCTCTCTAGGGGAAAGAAGTGCCCCAATTTTACGTTGAGCTCCTTGAGTAGATTGATATCCATAGGGGTTTGTGCGCTGGCGAAAAGCCCGTGAGCTAAAATTGCTTTTCCCAGCACTTCATAATTCTCCTTTTGCACTGGCCCTATGAGATAATTCATACCATCAACTGCTTCACAAACTGTAGGAAGAACCTTAGCATCTTTGTCAGGGTCTCCAGAGCCGTAAATAATTAACGGAAGACTTGTTGTTTCGGCCACCCTTCTTGTCGCCTCTGCCGCCTTTTCAGGAGGTGAGTCCTGATCTGCAGGGTCGGTGCTTAGGAGATAAAGCTGTATCGCATCTACATAATCAAATTCCTCAATTTTCTTAGCCCACTTTGCAGGATCATGCAGCGCATCCTTGAAAGGCTCATATAGAAAGGTGGGTAAGTCCTCGGGTGGCTCCCGGTCAAGAATCTGTAGAGCAAATACCGGTGGATTTGGCCATGAGCCGTCATCAAAAAAATGGAAGGGCAAGATATTTTCCCCTCCAATTCTTACGGTTTCCCCTCCTGGTTTGCCCAGAGCTATTACATTTGTTACCCCGGTATTGGACTCGATTGGCGCTTTATATTCCGTTTATCTACCTCCTTAGTCAAGCCAAGCGTCGGAATATAGAACCTCGCCGGTAAGGACCCTGGCTGTCTTCACATAGTCAATTTCCTTTTGAGAGAGAGACGAAAGGTCTATCACCTCTCCATCCATAACCTTATAGATAAGGCTGACCACATCCGGCATCTTGCCTTGAATCAAACTCATAATTTCCTTATCTAGAGGGTCAGCGATTGCAGAATAGAGCCCGTACCTCTGTAGCATTACCAGGTAGGTGCGATTGAGTAGTGGGCGAAGCTCATTTGGTGCCCCGTTAGATATATTTGAGAGTCCCACTGTTGATTTAATCCCCGGTAAAACCTCGGCGATGATTTTGATGAATTCCAGAGAGGCTTGAGCAAAGCGCTGCCCCTCACCAGCAGTGCTTACAGGCAGAACTATGGGGTCAACCCACATGTCCTCACTGGGAATTCCAAGCTTGTTAGCGTGGGCCACTGTGTCCATGATGCTCTCCGTCTTCATTTCCACATCTGGAGGCATACCCCTGTCATTGATAACTGAAACCACCACATCACAATTATATTTTTTGGCCAGGGGAAGCATCCGTTCTTTCGAGTCCTTCTTACCCGAAGCTGAGTTGATCAAAGGCCTTTTGTTACAAAGAGGGAGACCTGCTTCCATGGCCACAGGGTTCATAGTATCAAGAGACAAAGGCAAGTCGGTAACTTGTTGAACTGTGTTTATCACCCATCGTATAGTCTCTTCAGGGTTCTTAGTTAATGGACCAAGGTTCAAGTCAAGATAATCAGCCTCAGCTTGAACTTGACTCTTGGCCAAATCCTGGATTGGTTTGGAGTCACGCACTTTTATGGCCTGATTTACTACCCCTGCTATAACGTGTATATTCTCACCGATGATAACCATCCTTTCCCCCAGGCTTTTGATTTACGAAACCCACTATTTGATTGCAAGAGTATCTTTCGTGTCAACTCGCTTCCTTGAACACCAAAGCGCCAACAGGGCAAACTTTAACACACTCACCACAGCCCTGGCAATCGGATTCGGCGATAGGTACGTTTCCGAAAGTGGTGACTACTCGCCTAAAGCCACGATAGCCAAAATCAATAACCCCCAAGCCAAGCTTCTCCTGGCATACCCAAACGCACTTGCCACAAAGTACACACT
>JAGMDB010000041.1 GCA_023128875.1 Dehalococcoidia bacterium
AAACGCTTTGTGTTGAGCTTTACACCAAGATACTTGGCGATCTTCTGCACCTCACAGCGGCCACTCTTCGGGCAGTGGGCACAATCTACAGGTAAGCTTGACAGGAGTAATTCAAAGGAGGCCCGGGCTAAACTCAAGGCTTTGGCCCCTTTGGTATTAACCGCCATTCCTTCTGCCACCAGCACAGTACACGCCGTAACCGGTTTGGCCCTGCCTTCTATCTCTACAAAACAGAGACGACAGGAGGCAAAAGGCTCGCGGTTTTCCCGAATGGCACAAAGATTTGGTATGTAGGTACCATGGTCAAGGGCTACCCAAAGAAGATTCTTACCTTCTGGAGCAGCTATCTCCTTGCCATCGATGGTTAAAGATACGGTCTTTGCCTGTATTCCCGAAAAGGGCATTGTGCCTAGAAAACTTCGCTTATCCTTTCTTTGCCCCAGGTTCCTACCATTTTATCACTTTTTCACACAAATCAATATAGAGCCGAATACATGTTGCTCATTATGCTATAATTATATGTGTCAGGCCTTAACAATGTTTAGGGGATTCCCTACATTTACCGATACCGATAGATGGTATAAGAACGCTATAATGGATAATATGGGCGAAATGCAACATGTTTGCGTAAAATCCTTAACGGAGGTAGTTATTAAGCAGTAAGAATAGTAGCAGGTGAGGAGCGTGAAAAGTAATGAAGTTGTTTTTTGATCCGAGCAGTGTAGCTTTGATAGGGGCTACAGACAGGGAAGGGGCGGTGGGAAGGGTGATACTGGAGAACCTACTGCTGGCGAAGGATAGGCGCAAAGTGTACCCGGTGAATCCCAACAGGGAAAAAGTATTCGATATAAAATGTTATCCCAACACAAGCTCTACACCTGAAGTTCCTGAGCTCGCTGTCATTGTCACACCGGCCAAAACTGTTCCCGACATAGTCGATGAAAGTGGTAAGGTTGGTGTTAAAGCCGTGATCATCATTTCAGCCGGCTTTAAGGAAACAGGAACAGAGGGGAAGAGGCTCGAAGATAAGATAGCAAACATAGCCAAGAAACATAATATCAGGATAGTAGGGCCTAATTGTATGGGTGTGATTAACCCTAACGCTAATTTGAATACGACATTCGCTAGGAGGATGCCAAAACCTGGGCATGTAGCCTTTTTATCGCAAAGTGGTGCTCTGGGCTCAGCAGTCCTTGATTGGGGGGCCAGCAGGAACATCGGCTTCAGCAGCTTTGTTTCATTGGGTTCTATGATGGATGTGTCCTTTGGAGACTTGATAGACTATCTCGGTAGGGACCCTCAGACCAGGAGCATAATTATATACTTAGAATCCATAGGTGATGTCAGGAAATTCATAAGTGCAACCAGAGGATTTGCCAGGACGAAGCCTGTGATCATACTTAAACCGGGAAAATCCCAGGAAAGTGCAAGGATAGCCAAATCCCACACTGGAGCTATGCTAGGAGAGGACTTATACTATGATGCTATCTTCCGTAGAGCTGGTGCCGTGAGGGTAGAAGAAATTGAAGACCTTTTCAATTGTGCTTCCATATTGAACACTGTTCAATTACCCAAAGGCCCAAATTTAGCTATGGTAACAAATGCTGGTGGCCCAGCGGTATTGACCACAGACGCTTTGTCAAGCAGAGGTGGTAAATTAGCTCAGCTTAGTGATGCGACACTTTCCGCCTTAAATGGATTCTTGCCGCACAGTTGGAGCAAATCTAACCCTATTGATATCCTCGAAGATGCAGACCCAAAAAGATATGAGAAGACTATCGAGGTTATTCTTAAAGACCCAGGGGCCAACGGTGTCGTGGTCATACATACACCACAAGGTAGAGGTGACTCAATTGAGATAGCGCAGGCTGTCATCAAGCATGCTAAGAAAAGTAATAAACCTATTGTGACCACTTTGATAGGTGGTGAAGATGTAGCCAAAGCAAGGCAACTATTCTATGAGAATAAGATCCCTACCTATGGATTTCCTGAACAGGCAATCAAAACATACTTATATATGTATCAATATGCTCGTAATCTGGAGACGCTGTATGAGACTCCTGAAGAGTTACCAATAGCGACAGGAGCTGCTAAAAACTATCTCAAAATCCTTATCCGTAACGCATTGAAGAGAGGAGACACACTTTTGGGTGAGGAGGATTCAAAAAAGTTCCTGACAACATACAGAATTTCCTCTACAATTCCACATATTGCCAGAGAGCGTGAAGAGGCAATTGCAATAGCATCGGAGATTGGATATCCCGTGGCAATGAAGATAGCCTCTCCCGATATAATTCATAAATCAGATGTTGGCGGTGTAATGTTAAACATTTCCTCACCTGAAGAGGCCAAAAGAGCATACAGCGAGATGATTGAGAATGTCACTAATCGGAAGCCTGGCGCCAGAATCGAAGCGGTCGGTATTCAGAAGATGATTACAGATTATGATGATGAATTTATTATTGGGGCTAAAAAGGATGCGACTTTTGGCCCTGTAATAATGTTTGGTGTGGGAGGAACAGAGACAGAGTTCTTCAAAGATATTGCGGTAGGGATACCTCCTCTAAATCAGGTATTAGCTAGAGGAGTGTTACAGCAAACCAAAATCTACAAAATGCTATCCGAAGGATTCAGAACCAGACCTCCAGTTAATTTACGGCTGTTGGACGAGACCTTGGTAAGAGTCTCAAATCTAATCATTGATTTCCCAGAGATAAAAGAAATTGACATTAATCCATTGGTAATAAGCAGTAACGCTATTATCGCTCTGGACGCAAGGATAGTCCTTGATGAAGAGGCGATACAAAATGGAATGCAGGAATACGGCCATTTAATAATATCTCCTTACCCAACGAGATACATACAACCATGGGTATGTAAGGATGGGCGATCCGTATTACTGAGACCTATAAGGCCTGAGGATGAACCACTTCAAAAGGAGCTTTTGGCGAGTTTATCAGAAGATACCTCTAGATTTAGATTCTTCTATACGCTTAGAGACATAACGCATAGTATGCTCACCAGGTTCTGTAACATTGACTATGACCGCGAGATAGCAATTATAGCTGAATACGGTTCGGATGTTAAGAAAAGGAGTGTGGGAGTTGGAAGATTAATAATTGAGCCTGGCGGGGAAAAAGGCGAGTTCGCTATTTTAGTTGCTGACGATTTTCAGAATAATGGCTTGGGGCTAAAACTGTCCGATGTGCTACTGGGTATAGCACAGGAGAAAGGACCAAAAAGTATCTACGGGATCGTATCAAATGACAACACGAAGATGATAGGATTGGCTAGAAAGCTTGGTTTCACAATACAAAACTATTCCTCAGAAGAAAGCAAGATAACCTTGGAACTTTAGAGAAGCTATAAAGCCTATTAAGAGATTGTATTACTGTGTCGTGCGTACTTCGGCAGTCTATCCCGCGGTTGATTCACATATTGGCAGCTTTGGAGGTGAACTCCCCTTGATAGTTCAGATAACTCTCCAATGAGCCTCAGGGAATTTGAGGCAAGTAAGGCACTCCTCCAAATCGTCCTTTAGACATTTCATAGCTGAGGTATAGCTGTCTTTGAACCGGCCTATGAGCTCGCGCCCTCGCTGCCCTAAAAGCTTCAATAAACATTACCTCCACATCTCTGGTAGATAACCGTCTTGCATACATCTCTGTCACCAACCCGCCTAGCATGTCCGCCCCTTTCTTAAACAGTGAGGAGAGGCGAGGAGGATAAAGCCGCCCGCCTGACTCGGAAGATGGAACAGTTAACAAAACAGGGTGGCGGGACAAGTAATTAAGCTAAAATGGCATTGAGAAACTTCTGTGATGTTATATGTCGCAAAATTTTTTTGAGGGCCTTTTTACTTAGGGTTGGGAGTTTTTTGATATAATGGTCAAGGCGAAGGTTGGTATTGACAAAGGTGGGTAATCCTAGCATAATTGCTAACTCAACTGATGACTTCTGACAACAGTTTTGATGCTCATGTGCAAGAAGCCCGTCTCTGAACACCACTCAACAGTAACCACAAGTATCATTAAAGACCATTAAAGAGGTGTATTATGCCGATGAGGGAAATTTCCAAGAGTGTAGAGGATATAGAGAGCGAAGCTGAAAAGATACTGGAGGAAGCCAGGATCAAAGCTAACAAAATCCTCTTAAAAGGTAAAGAAGAGGCTAAAGGAATTCTGTCTTCTCAGTTGCCAATGGATGAAGTCAAAACGGAGTGCCACCAAATTGTGCGTAACGCCGAGATAGAAGCCGACAAAAAAGATAAAGTGACTACAAACAAAGCTTTTGAAATCATAACCAATGCCGATAAGAAAACAGATGGGGTTGTGAAACGCATAGTGAGTATTGTCATAGGGCAGAGTTGATATGAAGCCTGTATTCCTCAATACACCTGACCCTATGATTAAAGCAAGGATAATAACCACCAGGGATGATTCCACTGAAGCCCTCAAGACCCTGCATAGAATTGGTGCGCTCCACGTTGAGGAAAGCGACGAGCTAAAGCCCGCAGATAAGGAAGCCGTAGAAAGTGAAAGGGCACAGGCTGCTGAGTTATTGACAACTATCAGCAATGTATTGACTTACATGCCAGAAAAAGAAAAAGTCCACCTAGAAAAGGATATCGAGGTCATATATGCCAGACCGTTCAGCGAAGTTGATGGTGAAGTCAGGTCTCTATGTGCCAAGCTCAGTAACATGCACCAGAGAGCTGCTAAACTCAAGCAGGAGTCTGAAGAACTTAAAGAACTAAAGGAACACCTTGAACCTCTGGAGCAGCTAGAAAACGTCAAATTGGGAGATTTGGCTTTTTCTGGCGATTACCTTTTTTCCAGAGTTTTTATATTCCCCACCAAGATATACGAAACTCTACGCGATAAGATGGGGAAGTACCTATTTGGAAGCACAATAGCGACAATAGAAAATGAAACCATTCTCCACACAATTGCGCAGACTAAAAACCAGGGAATCATAGAAACCACAATCAAGGATAACGGAGGCAGAGTTATCCAGGTGCCGAACGAGGACTTAACACTGAGGAGTTTTTTAGAAGAATCCGAGAATAGGATTTGCAGCCTTGATGCGGAACTGGCAAAGCTCAACGGGGAGATTGAAAGCAAGACTAGAGAGAGTTTGCAGAATCTCATCCTTTTCAGAGAAGCGTTGTCTGCAGAAAATGAAAGACTGTCAGTCTTAGAAAAGGCTTGTGAAGCGAAGTATGTAACCTTAATCGAGGGATGGATTCCAGAAAACAGCGCTGAGGATACAATTTCTCAATTTAAGGAGAATATAGCCCATACGTTTATTGATACCAGGAAACCCAAGGAAGCGGAGCAACCCCCCACCAAACAAAGGAACTTAAAGGCCTTCAGACCATTCCAAGTCATTGTAAATCTATTCGGCACCCCAAAATACCGGGAATGGGATCCAACGCCAGTCATATCTTACTCTTTTGCTTTTTTCTTTGGCCTCATGTTAGGGGATGTAGTGTACTCCGTATGCCTCATGCTGCTAGCGAAGTTCGGACTACCGAAGTTTGTGGATGACCCAGAATCCGAAGCCTTCAAGCAATTTCAACGGCTGCTTTATATAAGCAGTGGAGTTTCCCT
>JAGMDB010000042.1 GCA_023128875.1 Dehalococcoidia bacterium
TTTCTGGCATTCGCCATAGTAATAGGCCTCATCCACGTAAACATAGGCCATGTGATAGCAATTGTTAGAGGGATAAAGGAAAGAAACAAAGGACTAATCACGAGTAAAATTGGTTTGTTTATACTTGAGATAGCTGGGGTCCCATGGATCCTCAACTTCCTCGGTATGGGCACTCTGCCGCTAGGTGAACAAGCGTACTCCATTTTGTTGTACTTCATGCTTCTGGGTGTAGTGTTAATTATTGCCGCGTCTATCATGCAGTATCGCGGCTTGGGCGTCATTCTCTGGCTATTTGATATAACCGGTCTTCTGGGAGACATTATGTCGTACTGCCGCCTGGCAGGTGTTGGTCTAGCTACGTATTACCTTGCTGTGGTCTTTAATATGATAGCAAACTTGGTAACGAACATGATGCCCGCCAATACGGGGGGGCTTATCATTGGCATCTTATTAGCGACTACGATTCTGCTTTTTGGACACGTATTCAACCTGTTACTCAGCACCATCTCGTGCTTCGTACACTCCCTCAGGCTATGCTTTGTGGAATTTCTGCTCAAGTTCTACGATGGTGGTGGCAGTGAGTACAGCCCATTTAGACTGAGGAAACGCATGCTCGTGCCTATCAAGGGGAAGGCTTAAAATAAGAAAGGGAGGATAAAAATGTTAGTTGATCCAATTTCATTAGCAACTCTGGGGGGGGTTATAGCGTTGATCGGCGGATTGCTAGGCTCTTCAATAGGATTGGGCATTGCTGGGTCTGCCGGAGCAGCCACACTGGGAGAAGAGCCTGGACAGCTTAGAAATGTCATAGTGCTGGTCTCCCTACCAATGACACAAACCTTCTACGGGCTCATAATATTGATACTTATCCTAACCAGGGTGGTTCCTAACCTTGCTGCTATGCCCGATGCTGGTGGCAGCAATGGTTTTGCCGTTCTCGCTTGCGGCCTCATAGCAGGGTTTGCTGAATTATTCTCGGCAATATACCAGGGCAATGTATGCGCCTCGGGCATTTCACTTCTACCCAAGACAAAGGGGAAGATACTAACGAATGCCATGATGTTAGCCGTGTTTGTTGAGCTGTTAGGTGTGCTAGGGCTGGTATTTACCATAATGGCCCTAAACATGCTGGGACTTTTTTAAAGGAAGCTCAAAATGGAAAACATAAGCGAAGCTGTTATCAGCAAAGTCAAGGTAGAGGCTCTGGATATAATAAAGGAGGCGGAGGCGGAGGCGCGGGAGGAGAGAGAAAAAGCCACAAAGCAGCGAGAGGTGAAGCTTCACGAAGAGAAACAGAAGCTGTTGGGAGAAGCAAGGCAAGAGGCTGCTAGAATCGTAGCTCAGGCTTCCATAAAGTCACGTCAGGAACTATCACGCGCGAAAAATGCGGTAATCAATAAAATGACTGACAGGGTAAGACAAGAACTGTCACAGATTTCAAGTAATGAAAAATATTCTATGACCTTGATCCAAGAGGCAGTAGAGGCAATCGGCGCAGATAAGGCAAGGATTTACGTTCTCCCTAAGAGTGTAGACGCCACCCGAAAGCTCCTTGAAAGCAACAAGGAATTAGCTAATAGGATAACGGAGGTCAAGGAAGCTAATTTTACAGGGGGAATTATAGCCGAAAGCATTGATGGGACACTCCGGATAGATAACAGTTATGAAAGCAGACTTGAGATGCTACTGCCAATACTATTGCCTGAAATAAACAATGAGCTTTTCGAAACTCCGTAGGAGTCAATTTTGTTTGACACAAGATACCCTTTTATATCAGCTTACCTGAAGGGCGAAGAGGCTAAAACCATCACCTTTGACCATATAAATAGGATGTCAATGGCATCTGATATTCAAGACGCCCTGGGAGCCATTAGACAGACAGATATAGGAAGTTACTTTGAAGAATTACATGCCAGAACCTTTGATGTTTTAGATGAACACCTGTGGAGATACTTTGCACAGCGCATAAACTACATAGGTTCATTTAAGCTTCTTCCAGGAGATATTCTGAAGGTGTTGAGCGCCTACATAGTAAAGTATGATGTTCTGAATATTAAAGCCGCTTTACAGAACATTTCGACGGGTAAAAAGAGTCGTATGATACCGATAGGTATTATCCATAACAATGGGTTGCTCGACAAGCTTTCTACTGCCCCAGACCTGGATAACATCACTGAAATACTTACCAAGTGCAAGCTAGGAAATTATATACCGGCACTAGAAGGATATGCCACAGCAGGAGAAACGAAGTCCAAATTCCTGGCTGAAGCTAAGTTGGATAGCGAATACTACAAAAACCTGTTAGAAATCGCCAGAGGCATAAAAGATAGTCCCACCCTTTCAAAAGCCATCGGCCTTTTAATAGACATGGCAAACTTACAAGTTGTATCGAGAGCCATAATCGAAGGCATAGAGCTGGATGCTGCTGGATACACCATCCCCGGGGGATATATGATTACAGATAAAGCCATCAGAGAATTGCTGTCGTGCAAGCTCACTGAGATGCCTCAGCGGCTAGAAAGTGCTCAATATCGGCGTGTGGCCGAGGAAATATTAAATAGCTATTCAAAAACTAACAGCATCACAGTTGTAGATAGAATTATCGATAAGCATAAGCTCAGGTTGCTTAGGGAAATATTATCACCAAGGACCTTATCTCCACTGGTAATGGCCTGGTATCTAATCCTCAAAGAATTTGAAATCCGTAACTTAAGGCTAATTCTAAAAGCAATAGCCGATGGTATCTCACCAGAGGAAATAAAGGAGTACTTAGTATTGTGAGCACGGCACAGGCTAAACACCTAAGTATAGCCGTTGTAGGGGATGAAGAGCTGGTTAGCGGGCTGAGGTTAGCGGGGATCAGTCGGTATTATGTGATAAAGGAGGAGCATAATGCCCGTGAAGACGTGCGGAAAGCTCTGGGTGAGCTAATAGATGAAGCTGGTGTCGGGGTAATAGTGATACTGGAAGATTATGTAGAATACGTAAAGGATTTACTAACCCGACTCAGGGAAGGGAAAAGGGTCATTCCGGTAATCATCGATGTTCCATCAAAACTTGGCACACAACATAAGGATGTTGTGGGGTATTACAAAGCATTTGTCAGGAAATCTATAGGATTTGATGTAGAAATCTAAGTTTGTTTGAGAGGAGGTAGTAAACAATGGGTAAAATATGGAGAGTTTCGGGACCCCTGGTCATAGCTGATGATATGAAAGGTTCCCAGGTTTATGAAATTGTTGAGATAGGGAAGGAGGGAATTGTAGGAGAGATAATAGGCCTGGAAGGAAATAAAGCCATAGTCCAGGCGCACGAGGATACTCTGGGGTTGAAAATTGGTGAAGAGGTGAGGGGGACAGGAAAAATCTTGAGCGCTGAGTTAGGTCCAGGGCTTGTAGCGTCTATTTATGATGGGCTTCAGAAATCTTTGCTTACTCTGATTGAAAATACTGGCTCGTTTATTCGACGAGGTGCGAAGGCGTCTGCATTACCCCGCGATAAGAAATGGCAATTCACACCCACAGTAAAAGCCGGGGATGCTGTCAGCGAGGGAGACATAATAGGCTCAGTGCCCGAGACCAGCCTCATAGAGCATAAAATCATGCTACCCTCAGGAATCAAAGGGAGAATAAAAGAGATACGCAAAGGCGAGTATACTGTTGAGGAGCCTATAGCCTGGGTAGAACTCAATGGTGAGGTGAAAGAGCTAAAGTTAATGCAAGAATGGCCAGTGAGAAAGCCCAGGGTCTATAAGCAGCGACTCGATCCCTCAGGGCTTCTCACCACCGGCATGAGAATTCTGGACTATATGTTCCCACTGGCCCTTGGCGGCAAAGCCGCCATACCAGGAGGCTTTGGCACCGGGAAGACCGTTGCTCTGCAGCAGCTAGTCAGATGGGCTCAAACACATCTGAACATATATGTTGGCTGCGGTGAGAGAGGAAACGAGATGGCTGACGTTCTTTATAGTTTCAGGCAGCTTAAAGACCCCAGAACAGGAAAAATGCTAGAGGAGAAAGAAATATTCCTGGCTAACACCTCTAATATGCCCGTTGTAGCACGAGAAGCAAGCATTTTCGTCGGCGTTACTATAGGTGAATACTTCAGGGATATGGGCTACGATATTTTGTTGGTTGCAGATTCAACATCAAGATGGGCTGAAGCTATGAGAGAGATGGGTGGCAGACTTGAGGAAATGCCAGGAGAAGAGGGCTTCCCTTCATACATGGGCTCACGACTCGCCTCTTTTTATGAAAGAGCGGGGATGGTTGAATGCTTAGGCAGCCCTGAAAGGAAAGGAGCATTAACGATATGTGGCGCAGTAAGTCCTCCCGGAGCTGATTTTAGCGAACCGGTAACCCAAAGTACGATCAGGATAGTAGATGCTCTATACGCCCTGGATGTTTCCCTGGCGAACAAGAGGCATTTCCCAGCCATAAGTTGGCTCACCAGCTACAGCCTCTATGTGGATGCAGTTAAAGATTGGTGGAACCAGTTTGATCCAGGCTGGGAGAATACTAGAGCTACCGCCTTGAAGATACT
>JAGMDB010000043.1 GCA_023128875.1 Dehalococcoidia bacterium
CTGTTGCATAGTGCTTCCTAGCTAGTTTCACTCCGGCGACATGTTCCTCGACGGGATCGCCAACAAAAAGAGCTGTTAATTCCCTTTTTAGGTTAAGGATACCGTCTACCTTGACATCAAGCCCCGCCATTCTAGCCGCTTCTTCCATATCTTGTTTCATTATGTTGCCCTCATACTTAGCCATGCCAACTGTTGGGGAAAGCCCAAGTCTGGTATGGTTAGCATCTATGGTATCCATATGTGCAATACCGGGAAGGATTATCTTGCTGCCACCGCCAAAGCCAAATGGATGCGGTACAATGGAACCAATGCCAATCTTGAGGTCACAAGACATAAACTCACTATTAATAGATATTGGTGTGCCCTGGCTACTTATTCCGAGGGGAGTGCAATTCTCGTAGGGGTTATGATTATAGACCAGAAATCTGCCCATCACCTCGTCCCCTAACTTCTTTCTGAAGTCTATCCCGTTCATTGAACCGTGAGCGCCGATGGCGGCAATAAACCGTATGTTATCATCGGGAATATCAGCCGCAGCCAGCTCTTCTAAAACATAGGGTATCAGCACCGCGGTTGGTGTTGCCCGGGTCAGGTCGTCAAAGAGTATTGCTACCTCTCTTTTACCTTTGGCTAACTCCTTTATGGTTTTGGTGCCAATAGGATTGGCAAAAGCCTTCCTTATCTCGCTGTCAGACAGACTTGGAGCATCATGCCCTCTCATACTGCAGAGGGTAACGTCCCAAGATTTGGGAAAGTCCAGCTCTAGCTCTGTATCACCATACCAGGCAAGTATCGGGACGACTACTTTTTGTGAATTTGCCATTGATATTTCTCCTAAAATTCTCTCAGTGATGCAATCTATGTCATCGCGACTATAGTCTGTAGGTCACAGGCGCCGACATAACCGATGAGTTCGTTCTGTGTCTTCCTTCCTGAAGCGACCTCTAGGATTAGATTGAATAGCTCTTGTCCCACTTTTACGGATATCACCCACTGACTTTTCCTCAAGGGAACTCAATCCTTCCTTAATGTTTTGGGGGGTCAGGCTGAATCAATACCTATCCACTTGGTAGCGTTCGATAGTCTCCTCATTTAGGTCAATGCCGAGACCAGGGCTCTCTGGCACTTCAACATAGCCATCCACCACCGGCATTTTTTGCTTGGTTACCTCGAGCCTGATTGGCGTCTCCTCAACACAATATTCGAGGATGAAGGCACTCTTACGTGAAGCTAGAAAGTGTAGGCAGGCAGCGAGGCCAATCCCGTTGGTGTAGAAGTGGTTAACCACCCTGATGCTACGGTCCTCAGCCATATCAGCAATTCTGACAGCGTCGGTGATACCATTGCTTTCAAGGTCAATTTGGGCAATATCAATACCACTTTGCTCGATAAAATTCTGCCAAGCGAATCTTCCTGACTCTCCCTCACCGGCGGCGATGGGTATCCTCGCCACAGAGGTTAGTTTCCTATAACCCTCCAGGTTTTCCCGATTCAGAGGTTCTTCTAAGAAAAGGACATTATAGTGCCTGAACTGTTCGGCTCGCTTTATGGCAGTGCTGGTATCCCAGCAACAGCCAGCATCAATAATCAGGTCATTGTTATCACCAACGCCACGCCTTGCCTCCTTTACCAGCTCAAGGTCAAGCTTCTCACTCTGCCCCATGGGTGACCAGCCGAATTTCACCGCGGTAAAGCCTTTATCGACCCACCGTTTGGCAATTTCATATGTGCTTTTGCCATTGGGGCCAAAGAGGGTACTGGCGTAAGCTCGCAGCTTTTTGTGGAAAACACCACCCAGCAACTGGTAAACGGGCTGGCTGTAATACTTTCCGGCAATATCCCACAGGGCAATGTCAATGGCAGCAATGGCATGACAAATTATTCCTCGCCGCCCGAGCCGGAGGTTCTTGGCTTGCAGCATATGATTGATGGGTCTTATGTCTAGGGGGTTCATCCCTATCAACAGCCTAGCTAATCCTGAAGCACTCGCCCCACTAAGCGGTGCTTCAATCAGGGCTTTTACCACGTGAGGCGAAGAATACGAGTCACCGATACCGACGATACCTTCATCCGTATGGACTTTAATGATTAGTGCGTCTTGACAAGCTGTCGCTTTTGTCTCCACAACCTCTGACTCAGGCAGACGCAGTTCAATTGCTTCTACCTTGGTAATTTTCATTGCCTGCCTCCCCCTAGATTTAATAATCACCCCAAAGGGAATTGAGGTCTTCAGTTCAATCCCGCTTTCGTCCCTCAAAGGCTGCCAGTTTTTCTTGCCTTTCTTTGGTGGATACGCAAGCCAAACAGGCCTCAACCTCGTAATCCATTAGTGCTTCCAGGCTTGTTTCTCCCTGAGCCAGGCTAAGGCCCTTTTTAATCAATTTTATGGAAAAGGGTGAGCTCTGGGCGATTTTTTGTGCCATCTCTTTGGTTGTTTTCATCAACTGGTCAAGGGGAACAGCCTTATTAACCAGGCCAATCCTCTCAGCTTCTTTTCCATTGATATATTCAGTGGTAAAGAGGAGTTCTTTCGCTTTTCCTGGGCCAATGAGGTCTTGCACCAGCCGCATAGCACCGCCGGTTACAGATGAAGCTACTCTTGCCTCTGGAGAGCCAATTTTAGCCTCCTCAGCAGCGATACGAATATCGCAGGCAAGAGCTAATTCATATCCTGACCCCAATGCGTAGCCATTGATGGCGGCGATAGTAGCCTTCTCAAATCTTAAAATCTTTCTAGACGCCTCTTGCAGTTCTTCCAAGTAATCACGGTAATCTTCCAGGCTTCTATCCTTAGATTCTTTTAAGTCTGCCCCCGTAGAAAAAGCTCGTCCTTCTCCAGTAATAATCACCACCTTAATCTTAG
>JAGMDB010000044.1 GCA_023128875.1 Dehalococcoidia bacterium
AATGGACTTCTGTTACTCAGGCGAGCGAAGGGACGGAACTATCACTTCACTCCTGATTTCGGTATCCCTATCCATCTTAGAATCCTATTTATATGTTGCGCTAGGGCTCGGATTCTAGTAGATCCTTCAAGTTATGGAAATCAGCCTCGAACTGTCTCTTCGCCATACGGATAGCGATGGGCTCAGCCAGCTTAAAGAAGCCTCCTATCTGAAACTCAGATGCCATGGTGACTTTTGTGCCGCCCTTCACTGACTTGAAGGTAAATGTACCCTGCCACGGAAAGAGCCCCGAGATGCTCTTGCAGGAGTATCTCCTGTTCGGCTCGTATTCAATGATCTCGTAGGTGTAGTCGAACCTCTTACCCAGAATGCGGTATACTTCCCTCATTATCGTGCCCACACCTACCGGACCCTCAGAAATTTGACTGGATTCTACTTGCCCTGATGACCACAACGTTTCATTAGCAGGGTCGCTTACAAAGGAAAATACTTCTTCCACTGGTCGTTTGATTACTACGCTTACTTCTAACTTTCCCATTTCACTCACCTCCTTTCAATCTAGTTCTTTACTGATTTAGGTACTCCTATCCATCGTGGGGTTCTATTCATATACTCACGATAGAAATCACCATAATACTCAAGACATCCCCGCTCCTCCGCAATCACAAGGTAATGGAGCAGGATTACAACTACAACTGGAAAAAGTAAAAATACCCACGAAGCCGAAGCAATACTCACACCCAAGTGCATAATATTTCCCCAGAATGTCATAGGGTGCCTTGAGTAACGATATGCCCCTCTAGTAAACGGCTTACCTTCTGGAGTAATGGCTATATTTACTATGGCCAGAATAAACATAAACAAGCCTATTAAATAGATTGGTAAACCTGTATAGAACCATAATGTTCTAAGCTTCAGTGGCAAGAAAATGGAGTAGATACAGGCAAGAAGCATGAGTATAACCATAGAATTGAGCATTTTCTTCTCAGCTCTAGTATAAGGCACGTCCCCCATCTTCTTGTTTATGTTCCCGACACCGACTAGCTTATTAACAGCTATCATTATGAGGGGATGTAAAGGAAGATAGAGCATCAGAATCCAGCAATTCCACACCCCTATTTCAAATGCTGGTATAAGCGACATCGTACCGCACCTCCTTGCCTTCGATATCCGGAATCTCTCTGTTGACGGTTTGTTTGCTACATTCTATGCTGATGGTGCTTCGGAATCAATACGGATGGAGCCCACAAGATTAGCGAATTGCACAAACCGCCCAATTGTTAAGCCACCTATCTCTCTGGAGCTTCGCGTGCTGCAAGACACCCAGGTAAGCGAAGGAGAAAAGCTATACTTTGCCGTGCCTCATACAATACTCCCAAGACTGTTTTGGCAGCACGATGCTGACCTTGCCAACCTGCGCCCCCTGGCCTGCAAGGTCGCGGTCAGTTGTTAATAGTGCACCAACTGTCTCACTAAATACGGCATCGGACGTTTTTTCATCTGCACATTATTAAGGTTGATCTCAACAAGTTCCAACGTCTTTCTAAGGTACTCAGTACACCCGTAGTTTAGAAACTGTATAGTATGCCCTGGGCACCACAGACTACTCGTTTGCAATTCAACGTGTGAACAGCCATAATCTGGAGCTAATGTATCGAACCTCGCTAGCAATATTTGGCAGGGAATCATGATAGCCACAACCAGCACTTTGCCAGCTCGTTTAGGAGCCACCAAGAAACCTGAAAGGATGCTAGCATCAAAAGATTAAAAAAGAGTGCTCTTTTTTCAAGCGTGGTTCCTTTATTTGTCCTGGCACACTTTGCACATCACCTGGTAATCGCACTGCCGATACCGCTCTTGCCATTCATCCGTGATGAGTTTGCCCTGGATTACACCCAGGCGGGAGTGGTAATGATGGCATTCAACCTCGCATACGGTATCAGTCAGTTGCCATCAGGCTGGCTGGCCGACCGCATCGGTCCCCGTATACTGCTAACGATAGGCACCGTGGGCGTGGCATTAGCAGG
>JAGMDB010000045.1 GCA_023128875.1 Dehalococcoidia bacterium
TACTCCATGTGAAGGCTGAGGTTTTAGATTATACAACTGAACAACTCGGCACGCTAGCAATAGACAATTTATCTAGAGCCTACGAATTACTGAAAAAAGCAGGCTTTAAGGATAAGGACCCTTGGATTGAAGAAGTGGAACTTGCCCTAAAGGCTGCTAGCACCCTTTCGGTTGAAGCTTTTGAGGAGTTTGATATAGCTAAGGAACAACAGAGAAAGCAAGAGACTAGGCAGCAAGAGGAGAGACTTCAGGAATTATTCGACAGAGACAAAGACGAAGAGCGGCAGAAGGACTTATAGATTGGCAGACGAGCGGAGTAGCCAGCCCATGGAGAACTGACAGTGCTGTTGCCAAAGAAAGACAGGGAAGAGAGAGCCGTCCGAAGATTCTTGCAGTATTACAATCAGGCCAATGGGACATCTTATGAAATTAAAGAATGGCTGGATAGGACACCCTGCATTGGGCAGGAGTTGCAGGGGCCTATGCCGGATTGTCTATGCGTAGACACCGTCAGTGGAGCTGAGATGGCCATTGAATGCACTATGTTAACCGGTGAGCAAGACTTGAGATTGACCCAAGGCGCAGAAAAGTTCTTAGCTGATGTCAGAACCCAGCTAAGCTGCAAACTTCCCGGAGTGTTCTTTCTACACGACTGGGGAGTCAATGCGATAAGGTTTACGGCCAGAAACCGGGAGCAGAAAATCGCCGAACTCTGTCAGGCAATACTAAAGGTAGCGCCTACGCTAGCCGAGGGAGAAGAAGCCTCGTTATATCAACCATTCCCTGTGAAATTAAGGAAAGAGGAAGCCCATAAAGTGAAGACTAATTGTGCTCTAGTTTGGGTTTCTCCTGAAGGGGCATACTCTACCAATGAAAACTCGCTTGACCAGCAACTTAGACAGGTCCTTAATGAAGCAAACAGGAAATTTACGAGTTATATTGACCAGCAAACGGTCCTTCTTATTAACATTTGGGAAACCGGGCTTGATTACGAAGAGTTCAGAAAGGAACTGTTAGAAGAGGTGGATTTGAAAGCATACTCCAATATTAAGCACATTTATCTATCTGAAGGTCTGCCAGACCCACCGATATATCACTTATGGTCGAGAGGAGAAGCGTAATACGGCCCTATTCCTTGGAAGCCACAGGGCCTTTAACTCCGGTGTCGTAGACAACTAAGGTATTTGTTCACGTGGATTCTCACCCTATCCCACACCAGGGTTCGCTGCGCCGTTAGCCCGAGGAGCCAGCCTATTCCTTCTCATGCACAACGGTTAAGAGAAAACTGATGCCTAGCTTGCGTCCTGCTGTTGGTCAAAGCTATAATTAGCCAGAAACGCACAAAGTTTGGATTTTCCCTGGCTTGGGGGAGTGGATTTGCGATTTCCGAACGTGGTAGATACAGAATTGCCTGAACTTACGAGTGTGAAGGAGGGAAGGAATGGTTAAAGTCAAAGCACTTCAAGAAACGGCAAGTCGGTGGGCGCGCAGAATGGCAGAAACGCCGGCTTTACCGTGTTGGCAATGCAAAAGAAAAACCCGGGCTTGGTGGGGCAAAGGTATTTGCCAGTATTGCGGTGCGCGGCTGCCATATCCAAGTAAGTAGCCTAATTTTAGTGCCCACGCCGACAATGAGCCACATATTTAGAAAAGTTCGGGTTTTCTCCTTACGCGGGGATAAAGAGGTGATTTATGGACGAGAAGGAATTTCGCGAGTATCTGAAGAAAAGAGACGACGAGACTCGGGAAGATAGGGTGAAGAGACGGAGTGAGTTAAGCCCAGTCACATATGGCGGAGAACTGCCAAAGTTACTTTGGGAATATTCTACCGAGGCTATTCAACTGTATATCTGCGGCCATTTTGCTAGCGTTATCCTCTGGTGTGCGACCATTCTAGAGTTGGCTCTTTCGGACAAGCTCATTCATAATGGCAAAGGAACCAGGGAGGTAATAGAACTACTTACCCTGAGCGAGAAAACCCGCCTGTGCCATAAGTTCGGGATAATTACCTCCCAAGAAGATAAAAACAACACCATCGATGATATAAGATATCTGCGGAATTATATTATTCATGCAAATGCGGGCAAGCTTGCTGAGATGGCAAGGACATATTATGGAGATGTGGACGATGTCATATCTCAGATCCTACCAGAGTTATACTTGGGAGACTTTGGCGAGCCTTTGAAAAGCAAAGCGTTGAAGTCCCTCACATTTACGCGGGAACTAACTAAGCGTTGGTATGGAGAAAAACCATCGGCTCTGCCTCTGGCCGAGACTAAAACGACATGAAGTTCCACAAAAGTTCGGTTTTTCCCCTTACCCAAGGAAAGCCTCCTTGGTAGATTAAGACGGGAGTTTCATTTATACAGCACAAGTTGTTGACAAGGTTTCCAGTATTGAGTAACTTATTGAAGGGTAGGAAGACATCT
>JAGMDB010000046.1 GCA_023128875.1 Dehalococcoidia bacterium
TGAAAGCAGAACCAAAGATGGCACGATTCAGTTTTCTTAAATTAGCTGGGGTTACTGCTTTAGCAGCCAAGGTGTCAGCTAACCTTTTCCACTCAGCCAAAGGGTAAATAACAATGCATTTCTCTGCTCCCCTAGTTAATATCACAGCCTCTCTCATTTCTCGCCTGAATTTTGGCGGCAGAGGCACTCTCCCCTTTTCATCGACCTTGTATAGATATTCCCCAAAAAACATTTTTTTACAAAACCTACCCTTTTTCCCCACTTTCTCCCACTACTATTATAAACACCTACCCCTATATTTTGTCAAGTCCCCCCTGTTAAATGACTCTATATTCCTTGATAATTGAAGACGGTGGTGATGGAAAACAGCTTAAAAGGGGGCCATGAGCTTCTCATTAAAGAGAGATAAAAGGGTTATCGCTAAACGTCCTCAGGGGTTCTCAAGATATGAGAAGCGCCAGGCAAAGATACTCAGGAAATGCTTGCTTTAGCTATGATTGGTTAACCTGCCTTCAAACAGCGTTTTGTGTTCAATTAACTCAACCCTCAGGCCGTCACCTGGCTTCACCGCGCCACCATGAACTACACTAGCGAACACCCCCTCTAATGGCAAGAGGTAAAATCCCGGGCGATGAAATGCCTTTCCAATTTGAGTGATCTCAAGTATAACCTTCTCCCCTATGCACAGCCGTGTACCCACAGGCAAAGCGGCTAAATCTATTCCTTCAGTCACCAGGTTTTCTGCAGAATCACCAGGGTTTATCTCTATGCCTTGGCTATGCATCCTGTCAGGACTAATGCTCTCCAGAGCTGATAGCATTTTGTTGATGCTTTCTATCGCTAAAAGGCTAACTTGGCGGCTGCTACCGGCATGAGCATCACCAACAAAACCATGATTTTCTTTAAGAAAGCCATGGCTAACAGGTTTCTTAGTGACTCCTCTTTCCTGGCTCAAGCAAACTGCAACTATTTTAGCCATATCACTCTGCTTCTTTCTTGTAATCGCTGGCAACATAAGCCCCGCTTTTGCCTCCGCTCTTCTTCACCAGGCGAATTTCTTCAATAGTCATACCTCTATCTATCGCCTTGCACATATCATAAATGTTCAGGGCACTTACGGACACAGCAAGCAACGCCTCCATTTCAAACCCTGTTTTCCCCACCCCTTTAGCACTAGCGGTAATTTCAATGAAGTCAGCATTTTCAGGCAGATAAAAATTAATCTCAACATTGGTGAGCAGCAATGGGTGGCATAAGGGTATAAGGCGAGGAGTTTCTTTTGCCGCTACAATTCCAGCTGTTTGTGCTACGCTTAGCACATCACCCTTTGCTATCTCACCGCGGCGGATGAGTTCCAATGTGGCGGGCTTCACTCTTATCCTACACTTTCCCACTGCTTCTCGCTCCGTTTCCGCCTTACCGGTGACGTCCACCATGCGCACCCGCTTTATTGATTCTGACATCTTTAACCTCCAATTTGGAACATATTCTGCGTCATTGGTATAATCCCATCTGCCAAATGGTGACGTTCTGGCTTAGAAGCAACTGCCTTTAGAAATAAGCGCTCTAATTCCTGTGGCGAGGCATTATGACGCAGCGCCTCTTTCAAGTCAATCTCACCATCTGCTAAAAGGCAAGGACATAACTTACCATCTGAGGTAAGACGCATGCGATTACAGTTAGAGCAAAAACATTCGGTAATAGGGCTGATAAAGCCTATAGTGCCCTCAGCTCCAGGTAAACGATAATATGTGGCTGGCCCGTTGCCAGTGACACGTAAATATGGTTCAAGCTTGCCAAGCGACGCTATACACTGTCGCATCTCACTGGAGGACACAGGTTGTGCTACATTGGCAAAGGGCATGAGCTCGATGAAACGGACGTGCCACCCTTCTTTATATGTCATATTAGCAAAATCCAGCACCTCATCATCGTTTATACCTCTCATGACCACCATATTTATTTTGACCGGGTCAAGACCAGCACCCCTTGCTGCCTCGATGCCATAAAGGACATCTCTCAATTCGCCAAGACGAGTGATGTGTCGAAATCTACCAGCCTGGAGTGTGTCCAAGCTTATGTTGACTCGGGATAAACCCGCCTGCTTAAGCATCGGAATATATCTCTTAAGAAGCGTTCCATTCGTAGTCAAAGACACCTCATCAATTTCTTCTATCTGCGAGAGCATTTGAACAAGCTTGGATAACTCTGCTCTCACCAGAGGCTCACCGCCGGTAAGCCTTATTTTATTGATACCAAGTTTCGCTCCCACTTGAGCCACGATTGATATTTCCTCATAAGAAAGGATCTCGCCATGTGATGCCAGCGCAACGCCTTCGGGCGGCATGCAATAGATACAGCGCAGATTGCAGCGGTCAGTGACAGAGATTCTAAGGTAGTTTATGTGGCGCTGAAAAGAATCGAAAAGGCCAGTCATTTGCCCTTTGTTTCCCTAACCACGGTTACAAGCTTTACACCCTGCACCTGTTTGAAAATGGCGCCCTCGCTGATAGAGCGAATTGCCTTCTCCGGCTCAACCACCTTTACTCCACCAATGACATCCACTCCATAATCAAACAGAACTGGTGACAGAGGACTGGTAGGCCCTACCATAACAGTGAAGCTACGCTTACTTAATTCTAAAAGCTTTTCTATAGTATGATTTATAAACGAAGTTCCTGTGATGCCAACTACATCAGCCTGAGGCAATATGCATTCCGCTGCTTCCGCTGGCAAATCTCCTTCCCGAGGTCTTTGCTCTATAACCCAAAGCTTCCTGGCTACTTTCCGAAGCTGCGGCACCCAAGGAAAATGGCCTATTATAGCTATATTCACGCCCCTTCCCTTCCTCGCCAATACATCAAAAGCATTTTCTTCCACACATTCGGCTTCATCAATATCTATCAGCGAGTTGATAGCTGCCATCCCAATAGATGCCTCCAGAAGATTGTCTGACTTGGCATACTCTGACAGTTCCAGTGCCGACTTGCGCCTCAAACTTCCCACATCTCTCACCATTCTGTGATACGAGTGCTCCTCATGAAAAGTAGAAGCCAACCCACAATTCCTGCTTACCACCGCAGTCCAGAAAACACAGGTATGTACCTCATACACCGGGTTATCATCGCATAGACTGGAAATTAGATCGTCAAGGATATTCATCTTTCCTTCACACTATTTCCTTTAACTGGATGGGCAAATTCTCAGGGTGGTCGCACAATAGCGTCTCAAGGAATAGCTGTCCATTTTTTACCTCCATTACGTTTCTCCCTGTATCAGAAAGAAGCAGTTTAATAAATTCCACAGCAAGATCTTTATTTTTGGCATGTGAGGGGATGGTGATGCCGTATACAATAGGTCTGCCTTTCTCGGTCTGGTAAGTGGGTGGAGGGCCAGCCTCTTTAATAATCTCTATGGAGGCTTGCTCGTAGAAGTCTTCCACGTCAGGGAGTTCCATGCTAGTCTTGGAGAGGTTGATGTGGTCATCAAGCTCGATGAAATTCAATTCATGCTGCACAGCTACAGAGCGATATTCAAACGCATAATCCAGGTCGCCAGAGTCAAGTAAGTGGATAAGTTCAACCGATTTCGACCTCACTCTCTCCACACTGCCACCGGGCCTGGCTTCGCTGGCGCCGCCAATTCTGCCTTTTTCATGCTCGCTGCCTGGGATAAGGGAGTCATACAGCCCATCGGCGTTAGGGTCGGGGCTTAAACCAAATTCAGTGGCATTATCATAATAATACTTCTGAGCCAACTGGATTACCATTGGCGTTCTATAGCCACAAGGGTCATCGTCAGGATTGCTATGCCCATATTTTACAGAATCATTCCTGAGTACATCGTACCAGGTGCGACTGCCATTTACTATAGCATCAGAACCAGGCGCGCCATCGCGATAGCAGAGTACCATCGCATTCCTGGCAAAGCCGATACACCAATCGGCATAACCATTTTCATACAATCTATCAGGAATAAACTTGTAATCAGCGGAGGCAATTATATCAGGTGGTACTTCGCCAGCCCGCTCTCGCGCTATTGTCTTATTTATCATCTTAGCGCTCCCCCCTGATTCACAGAGGATATCAACAGCAGGATGAGTGGCTTCAAATTCAATCTCTAAATCCTTAAATGGCGCATATAAGCTTCCTGCATGATAGATTGTCAAAGTTTCTGTTCGAGAAGCTCCTTCTCCCCTTCCAGTACAACCAGACATCAAAGGCAAGGCTAAAGACAAAGCCATTACTATTGAAACTATTTTCGCTATTCTGTTTTTCACTAAATAAACCTCTTCTTAAAAAACATGTATTGCTGAAGCCTTAAACGTGACCCATACGCTCACCCCCTTTCTTAACTTAAGTTCCTCAAATGACCGCTTAGTAATAAGGCAAACAAAATCCAGGCCCCTCCGCAAAATCGCGGGTTTCGTGAGGTAAGAATCTGGCAGCACGTTCACTGTGATATAAACAAGTGAGCCTCTATCAGCAATGTCAGTGATTACACCTTGAAATGAGTTTCTAGCTGTGGATTGGAACGGTTCCTTAGAGATAAGGATATCTTCAGGGCGGAGGGAGAGACGCACCTCACCTCTTAATTCCGTTATTGCCACAACTCTTACGCCACCGATATCGGCAAAGGTACATCCATCCTCTGTACCCACAACTTTGCCATTGAAGATATTCCGCGAGAGAGCAAAACGAGCCACGAATTCCGAACTCGGATGGTGTAGAAAATCCTCAAGAGACCCTACCTGAACTATTTCGCCTTCATTCAGTACTGCAACTCGGTGCCCCAGAGCCACTGCTTCTTCAAAGTCGTGAGTGACATGGATTATGGTTACCTTCACCCTGCGATGCATCTCCCTTAATTCTTCTTGCATCCTTTCCCTCATTTCAGGATCCAGAGCACTCAAAGGCTCATCAAGCAAAAGCACCTCAGGCTCGATAACAAGCGCTCGAGCCAGAGCCACCTTTTGCTTTTCCCCTCCACTCAACGTAGCAGGGCTTCTCTTAAGCAGATGCGGAATCTTCACTATCTCCGCCATAATATCTACCTTCGCTTTTATCTCCCCCTTGGGGCGCTTCCTTAACTTAAGCCCGAAGGCAATGTTATCCTCTACTGTGAGGTGAGGGAAAAGGACCTGGTCCTGATAAACAATCCCGATTCCCCGTTTCTCCGCACTCTGCCTGCTGATTTCCCTGCCATCAATCCAGATTCTTCCTTCAAGAACAGGGTGGAGCCCAGCAATAGCTTCAAGAAGTACAGTCTTTCCAGCCCCAGTAGGCCCGAGAATAATAAAGTACTCGCCTGACCTGATATCGAGGTTAATATCCCGAAGCAGAAAATCGCCTAAATCTACCTTCAGGTTCTCAATCTTAATCATACCTTCACTCCCCTAGATGCCACCGTTCTAAACACAACAAACGCCACGAGGCAAATCAAAATTAGCAGCACCGTCACCGGTTGGGCTGCTCCCAGTCCGCCAGGTGATTCAAACAATTCAGTAACTAAGATAGGTGCAGCTACAGGATGATATCCAAAGAACGGCACGTGGCCGGCCACAATATACACAGCTCCAAACTCACTGAACCCGCGAGCCCACATCAGCACCGAGCCTGAAAAAATACTTCTCCATGCTAACGGCAAAGAAATTCGGAAAAATGACCTCCATGGTGAAGCGCCTAAAGTCCGAGCTACCTTTTCCAATCTCACATCTACAGCATTGAAGCCCTCTTTAGCCGAATCAATGAGGAAGGGGACGCTGACAAACATCATGGCAAAGACCACTGCAGTAACCTCATCAACAAAGCCAATTCCTATATTATTTAGAAATTTGCCCATGAGGAATCTGGATCCGAAGACGAAGAGAAGGGCAATACCCACTGCAGAATGAGGCATCACAATAGGTACATCGATAAGTGCCTCCAAAAGTCTTTTGCCCCGAAATTCATGCCTTGATAGAATATAAGCCAGGGGCACTCCAAGCAAAAGCCCTACCAAAGTAGCTACCAGCGCAGCATAGATAGTGAGCAGAATGGAGGAGTATACCTCCGTCTGCAGCAATGTATTCCATATCGTCCCAGGAGAGGAGGAGAATATTGTCTTAAGTGGGGGGACGAAAATAAAGAGCAAGATAACCGTGCCCAACACGATAAACACCAGGTTCATGCTATACAGTTTTGCTCGAATACCTGTTTTGCTCATGCTTTTCCTCCTCAAATG
>JAGMDB010000047.1 GCA_023128875.1 Dehalococcoidia bacterium
GTGATTTCTATAGTTTGTACTGTGGATATTGCTTGCTCCATAGTTCGTGTGTTTTCCTCTAAATCCATTTCATAGTTGAAGGCGAGAAGTGCTGCGATGCCTTGAGGTATAGTCCTGGTAGGGATTATCTTTACCCTCTTTGGAGCTAAAGACTCGACCTGAGAGGCTGTTAGGATGACATTTTTGTTATTGGGCAGTAAGATAATAGTATCTGAAGGTGCTGATTGCACAGCTTGGAGTAACTCGCGGACGCTGGGATTCATTGTCTGACCCCCAGGAACAATGATTGTAGCGCCTAGGCTATTAAATACCTCAAAGAGGCCGTCGCCTGAGGCGACTGTCACTATGGCGGTGCCAATCTTGGGCGTTCTTTCTTTTTGTGCCTTGATAAATTCTGCATACTGGTCATCCATATTATCGATCTTTATTTGGTGTAATGCGCCCAGATGCGTAGCATAATCAAGAACTTCACCAGGTTTGAAGCTGTGGATATGAACCTTGAGCATGGAACTATTCCCGGCGACAATTACAGATTGCCCCTTCTTTCTTAACTTTTCGCGGACATTGCTCAAATTGAGTTTTTGCCCTCCCAGCAGAAATTCAATACAATACCCGTAGGGCAGTTCTACCTCAGTTGTTGATGTCATCTTAGAAGCTAAGGGCAGGTTAGCTATGACTAATTGAGGTTCCTGGTATTGTATTTTATCTGTTTCCCCCTTAAGGAAATGAAGGGCGCCATCCAGCAATACATATAAACCCTGCCCACCGGCGTCTACCACCCCTGCTTCGTGTAGTACTGGTAATAGATCGGGGGTCCGAGCTACTGAATCCTTAGCCTCCTCTGTGGCAGTTTCTACTACTGAAAGCAAGCTTTCAGAGTTTGTTTTGGTAGCTTTTTCAGCAGTTCTAGCGATGTCTCGAAGCACTGTCAGCATAGTGCCTTCTACGGGGTGTATGATTCCTTCATAGGCAGCTTGTGATGCCTCAGCTAGCGCCAGGGCAAAATCTCTGCCATTAAAGGAATTTTTGCCTTCTAATCCCTTGGCTAAGCCACGCCAGAATTGCGACAGGATAACTCCGGAATTACCTCGAGCACCCATCAAAGCACCGTGGGCCATTGATTTGGCTATTGAGGAAGCAGTGCTGTCTGTGTTTTGTTTTGCCTCTTCTATAGCTGAGTGCATAGTAAGCAACATGTTGGTTCCAGTATCACCATCGGGGACCGGGAAAACATTTATAGCATTGATTCCAGGAGCGTTTTTCTCCAGCCACACAGTTCCTGAGGCGAACATTCCTTTCAGTGTCTGGCCGTCGACTAAACTAGTTTTCATCTCCTCCCTTTTGCCTAATGTGATATCCGCTGGTATAATAGCTAAAATGAGATTTGCAGTAAAGACGGAGTAAGAGTTTTCTGTGAAGTGTGATATTTGTGGTAAAAGAGTTCAATTTGGGAATAGCGTAAGCCATTCTAAGAAACGTGTCAAACGGCGCTGGTTGCCTAATATTCATCGAGCTACCATTACTGTAGACGGTGAGAAAAGGAAAGTTAACATTTGCACCAGGTGTCTTCGCACTCAGTATAAAGCAGTTCATTAGCTTATTGCCTGCCTAATTTTTTGTAGTGCGTGGCTTATTCCTTCTTTGGCCTTAAATACACTGGCTCCAATTGCTAAGACATCGCCCCCCGCTTTAACTATTCCAGGTGCATTGTTAATGGTAACCCCTCCGTCAACTTCAAGTTCAGTGGCTAACTTTCTGCTATTAAGCATGCTGCGCAAACGGCTTATCTTTCCTAATGTTTCAGGTATAAAAGCTTGTCCGCCAAAGCCAGGCTCAACACTCATAATAACAATCAAATCAACCTGAGGCATAATCTCGTCTATTAAGCTTAAAGGACTAGCTGGATTTAAAGCTACTCCTGCCCTCACCCCCAGCTCCTTGATTAATTGAATAGTGCGGTGAAGATGAAAACAGGCTTCGACATGCACGGTAATGATGCTAGCGCCGGAATCGGCAAATTGGGGGATGTAGCGCTCAGGCTGCTCTATCATCAAGTGGACATCTAAAGGCAAATGCGTCCAGGTTTGAATGGAAGCTACTACTGGAGCACCGATAGTTATATTGGGTACGAAGTGACCGTCCATAACATCAATGTGGATGTAATCAGCCCCTGCTTTTGTTACTTCAGCCACTTGCTCTCCAAGCCGAGCAAAGTCAGCGGAAAGAATTGACGGCGCTAGCTTAATTTTGCCTTCCATTTTTACCCCGCGAAACGAGATTCTTTATTCTACTTCGTTCCATTCAGAATCTCTCTTGCTCTAGTCAATGCTGCGCCCACCTGCTGTGGGGAGGTGCCACCAATAACATTTCGGGCAGCCAGAGAAGACTCTAAGGTTATAGCATATACATCCTCATCAAAGAGGAGTGAGAAGCCATGATACTCGCTTAAGCTAAGCTCGTGGAAGCTCTTATCTCTACTTACAGCATATTTGCTAAGTTTGGATAGCACACCATGCGCCTCCCGAAAAGGCAGGCCTTTCTTTACCAGATAATCAGCTAAATCGGTAGCCAGAATGTAATCCCTTTTAATAGCTTGGCGAACACGCTTCACGTTGACTTTGATTGTTTTTACCATTCCAGCAAATACCCTTAGAGTAGGTTGTAATGTATCCACAGTATCAAAAAGTCCTTCCTTATCCTCCTGCATATCCCGGTTATAAGCTAAGGGTAAAGCTTCCATTGTAGTAAGGATAGCCATTAGATGGCCATATACCCGCCCGGTTTTCCCTCTGGCTAATTCAGCTACATCGGGGTTTTTCTTCTGTGGCATGATGCTGCTGCCTGTGGTGTAGGCTTCACCAATTTCTATAAAGCTAAACTCGGCTGATGACCACAGGATAATCTCCTCTGCTAGTCGTGAGAGGTGCACCATGGTGATGGCAGCACAGGCTTCATATTCTATTATGAAGTCCCTGTCAGAAACAGCATCAAGGCTATTAGTGCTTACTTTGCCAAAACCCAGTTCTCGGGCAACAAATTCCCGGTCTACAGGATAAGAGACACCGGCTAAAGCACCACTACCTAGAGGAAGTATGTCAGTGCGTTTGAGGCAATCATGAAACCTCTCTTTGTCTCGCTGAAACATCTCAAAATAAGCTAGCAGGTGGTGGGCGAGAAGAACTGGCTGAGCTTGCTGTAAGTGGGTATAGCCAGGCATGATGATATTTTTATTTGCCTCGGCTAATTCCACAAGCGAGGATTGCAAGCTCTTTAGCGCATCAATGGTTTTCGAGAGCTCCTCTTTGACGAAAAGACGTAAATCTAAAGCTATTTGGTCATTTCTGGAGCGAGCGGTGTGAAGTTTACCAGCCACATCGCCTACTTTCTCGAAGAGTCGTGCTTCGATATTCATATGTATGTCTTCATGTTCAGTTTGGAACTGAAATTTTCCTTGCTCGATTTCTTCTTGAATTGAGCTAAGTCCCTTGATTATAGTTTCAGCATCGCTTTCGGTTATTATCCCTTGTTTTGCCAGCATCTTAGCATGAGCGATACTACCTGTGATGTCCTGGCGATATAATCGCTGGTCAAAGGAAATAGAGGCAACATAATCTTGTGCCATCTTATTAGCCTTCTGGTGAAAACGATTGCGTAAGTAATTCATCCAAATCTGTCCGAAGCGCTAAGGTAAAATTGTGATATTTTTGCTTACCATTTGTCAACTAGCCCGTAGGCTCTGTGCTAGGCGATGATCATGCCCTTAGCAAATCAAAGTTACTAACTAAATGATGTTGGCCTAGTGCCAAGTCTCCTCTGCAATGATAGGCATGGTTAGGCAACCTGGCACCAAATAGGTTCCCAGAGAAGTGAGTTTTAGCGGTGCTGGTTGTGATAAACT
>JAGMDB010000048.1 GCA_023128875.1 Dehalococcoidia bacterium
ATTGCTGGATGGAAGATGGGAACGAAGGTTGATTCAGGTATACTCACTGTTGCATTATCGTTGTATTCGATTCCAGCATTTTGCATGGGCATAATTCTTATGCTGGTTTTCGCTTTCACGCTTTCAATCTTTCCTCTAGGTGGAATAAGCACTGCTGCATCGGGACTAACTGGCTTTGCACATATGAAGGATGTCTTATGGCATATGTGTCTTCCAGCACTTTCGGTAGTATTCTGGTATGGTGGGGAATATGTTTTGCTGACGCGAAGCTCCATGGTGGATGCCTTAAGCCAGGATTATATAATCACGGCTAGAGCAAAGGGACTAAAAGAGCGTGCCATACTTAAGAATCATGCCCTGAGAAATGCTTTATTGCCTGTTGTCACGATTACCGGAGTCAATTTAGCATTTGCAATAGCCGGGATAATTGAAGTGGAAACGGTCTTTTCATGGCCTGGGATAGGCAGGCTGGTGTATGATGCTGTACTGAAGCGTGATTACCCAATTCTTCAAGCCACATTTATTGTGTTTGCTGTTGCCATTGTGATGGCTAATCTGGTGGTTGACCTGATATATGGCTATATAGACCCGCGAATAAAGGTGGGTACATCAGAGTAAGATGGTCAAATTTCTCAAACAGCTAGAAAGTGTCAGAGAGTTTGTGAAGCTACTCTGGACACACAGGATGGGGCGTGCAGGGCTGATCATATTTTCACTTTTCGCAGTTGTCGCAACATTTGCACCATTTCTGCGCACTGTAGACCCGAATATAACCGGAGCGGCTGAAAATATGTTAGTGCCTCCCTGCAGTCAATTTTGGTTAGGGACTGATGATCTGGCAAGAGATATATGGAGCCAAGTACTGTTTGGTTCAAGGATTTCGTTAATGGTAGGATTTCTGGCTGCAAGCCTATCAGTATTCGTTGGCACCATGATGGGCGTAATAGCAGGCTTTTATGGGGGAAGAATTGGGGAAGTGCTTATGCGAATCGTGGATTTCTTTATGATGCTTCCAACCTTGCCACTGATGATAATTCTGGCAGCGGTGTTAGGCCCAAGTATCTGGAACATAATTTTCGTGGTAGCCCTTGTAAGCTGGCCTACAACTGCCAGGGTAGTCAGATCTCAGGTGTTGTCTATTAAAGAAAGGACTTTTGTTGAGGCATCGAGATGCGTCGGAGCAGGTGATTTCTTACTGATGTTCGGTGAAATTTTTCCCAATGTAGTACCCATAATCTTCGCTCAGGCTGTTTTAGTAGTTACGTGGGCAATTTATTCTGAAGCAGTTCTGGCTTTCCTTGGATTAGGAGATCCTACAACCATAAGTTGGGGGATGATGCTTCATTTCGCTTTTGAATCAGGAGTTATGTCGAGAACTCCAAACTGGATAGCGCCTCCAGTGGGAAGCATCGTTGTGTTAATACTTGGCTTTACTTTTTTGGGAACTGCCATCACCGATGTACTGAAGCCAGGATACAGAGAAGTGAGGGGATTGTAATCAGAGATGGCATTACTTGATGTTGAAAATCTGAAGATCTATTACTTTACTCAAGAGGGTCCGGTAAAGGCGGTGGATGATGTTAGCTTCAGTGTAAACGAGGACGAAACGTTGGGACTGATAGGTGAATCGGGGTGCGGCAAGACAACTGCAGTCTTTGCCATCCTGAGATTTGTTACACCTCCAGGACGTATAGTTGGAGGGAAAATAGTTTTCGAAGGCAGGGACATTATTACACTGAGTGATGAGGAGATGAGACTTTTGAGAGGAAAGGGAATTGCAATGGTCTTCCAAGGAGCTCAAAGCGCCCTTAACCCAGTAATGACCGTGGGAAAACAGATAAGTGAGGTGATTCTGGAGCATGAAAGCATAACTAAAGAAGAAGCATGGGAAAAAGCTAAGAAGCAATTGGAACTGGTGGGCATAGGCAGTGCTAGAGCCAAGAATTACCCACATGAGTTTAGCGGTGGAATGAAACAAAGAGTGATGGTTGCCATAGCTACTGCCTGCAACCCAGGGCTTTTGATTATGGATGAGCCAGTGACCGGCCTTGATGTGATAGTGCAAAGGCAATTATTGACTCTTACCAACGATTTGAGAGCAAAAATGCACCTACCGATAATATTTATTACTCATGATCTCTCCGTTATAGCTGAGACTTGTGATAGAGTTGCTGTTATGTATGCGGGTAAGATTGTAGAGCAGGGAAACACTGTTTCGTTATATAAGGATCCTATGCATCCGTATAGCAAAGCGCTGATACGTTCTTATCCCAGCGTAAAGGGAGAGAAGAGGGAGTTAAAGAGCATTCCGGGTGCCCCTCCGAGGCTCATCAATCCACCTTCTGGTTGTAGATTCCATCCGAGGTGTGAGTATGCCATGGATATTTGCCGCACAGAAGAACCACCATTGGAGAATAGAAACAACGGGCGTCTTGTAGCATGTCATTTGATCAAGTAGGATAAATTTATGAAAAACAATGAAGTGCTGAGAGTAGAGGAGCTGAAGAAATATTTCCCCATAAGAAAAGGTTTAGCCGGACTTTTCTCTTCGAGGAAAGCGGAATATGTTCGTGCCGTTGATGGCGTCAGCTTCACAGTGCGGGAAGGCGAGAATCTGGGTTTTGTTGGGGAGAGCGGTTGCGGAAAAACGACTATGGGCAGGGTGCTACTCAGGCTGACTGAACCTACCAGTGGCAAGATATACTGTGAGGGAATCGATATAACCTCCCTCAATAGAAGAAATTTGAAAGAGCAACGACGCAGAATGCAAATGATATTTCAAGATCCTCACGGCTCTCTCAACCCAAGGAGAACAGTCAATGAAATCCTGAGGCAGTCAGTCAGAATTCATAAACTGGTCGATGGCAAAGCTGAGGAAGATTCGCTGATAAAGAAAACGCTTGAGGATGTGGGATTAGCGCCGACTGATGAATTCTGGAACAGATATCCTATTTTGCTCAGTGGTGGCCAACGTCAAAGGGTTGGTGTAGCCAGAGTGCTGATTCTTCGACCGAAGCTAGTGGTTGCCGATGAGCCTATTTCAATGCTGGATGTTTCCGTAAGGATAGGGGTTTTAGAATTATTGCTGGCAATGAGGGATGAATTTGGCATCTCGCTTGTTTATATAACCCATGACTTAGCCACAGCACGATATATCTGCGACAGGATTGCTATCATGTACCTGGGAAAGATTGTGGAGATTGGCCCCACAGAGGTTATCTACAGTAAACCGCTGCATCCTTATACGCAGGCGTTAATCGCCGCTGTGCCAGTGCCCGACCCAACAGTGAAGATGCAGAAACTCCCGATCAAAGGCTATGTGCCGGTAACCGGGGCTGAGGCCTCCTCTACCTGCGGCTTTTATGAACGGTGCCCATATGCCATGAAGAAACACGTGGGAGAGGAACCTCCGCTCATTGAAGTGGAACCTGACCACTATGTTGCTTGCTTCAAAGTAAAATAGGCTGACATAGACTAAAACTTAACCTTCTAAGCTCCTCGAAAAAGGGGCTTTCTACTTGCGCCTCCTCCATAAAGTGGCCTTGCTGGGTATAGCAATATTTCCAACCAGATACTTCATACAGGAACTACTTCCTATATATGAATAACTGAAGGCGAAGCTTTTTCAGTGTTTGCCTGTACGGTTTGCCCTCGGTGGCTTGGTTACCGAGGATTTTGTTAACCCTGGAGATGTTAAAAGGGAAATATGCCAGATTTGAGAGAACTGAAGCAGAATTAGTAAGTGAGGCAGAATTGAGCTAAAATTCAAATAAAAAAGGAGGAGCAATATGCAAAAGGTGTTAGTAATAGGAGCTGGGGCTCAAGGCGGCCCATGTGCCTCAATTTTGACCAGGAACAAGGAGGTAGTGAAAATAGTCTTAGGCGATATAGATTTAGATTTAGCCAATAAGGTTAAGAACAAGATAAAAAGCGATAAGGTGACCACCGTGAAGCTTGATGCTGCAAAGGTTGAAGACATTGAGAGAGCAGCGAAGGGAGTAGATGTCATTATCAACCTGACCTTGACTGCGTTCTGCTCTAATATAATGAGAGCTGCCTTAAGAAGTGGAGCACACTATGTGGATACATCTTTTGGCGAACCTACTTTGCTGGACATACGGGCCAGGGACAATATCCTGTCACAGATAATAGAAAAACGGCCAGTTGAGCTTGACAGGGAGTTCAAAGAAGCTGGCTTGACAGGCCTGGTTGGTTGTGGAGGCTCCCCTGGAGTCGTGAATGTATTGGCCAGATACGTTTGCGACAAATTGAACCGTGTAGATGAAATACATATTAAGCTCGGCAGTAGATCGCTAGAAAGCTCTGCGGAAGTAGTTAGCGCCTGGGAGCCAACATGGTCTCCTTTTAGAGCACTTTGGGGCTATGCAGTTGAACCCACAGTATTCGAAGGTGGAGAGTATAGGAAATATCCTATCTACGCCAAGTGTGAAGATTATACTTTCCCAGACCCAGTTGGCACGATTCCGCTTGTTTACCATCAACACCAGGAGCCGATAACGCTGCCACATTTCATAGGGAAAAGCATAAAATATGCAGGGTTTAAATATCCCGTTGACACGCTAGCAGGTGCTTTCATTAAGATGGGATTTGCGTCCCCGAAGGCCATAGATGTGAAAGGCGTCAGAATTGTGCCGCGGGATGTTTTGCTGAAGTTGGTGGCCCACCCTGTTGATACATTTTTCGCTGAAGATGAAAGTACCGCTAAGCTTCCACTGGAATCTGCTGGGCTTTGTATACTGGAGATAAAGGGCGTCAGGTCAGGAGAAGAGGTGACATATACAGTATCCTGGCCTTTTTCTCTCTTTTCAAATAGCCGGGAAAGGTTGGAGATATATAGAAGATTTGGAGCTACAACGATTGGTGTTGCTCTACCGGCAGTTGTAGGAGCAAAAATGTGTGTGGAAGGTGAAGCGGAAAAAGGCGTAATTGCTGCTGAATGTCTTGATCCAATTAAGTTTTTGAAGATGATGTCTGGGATGGGCGCTGCGGTAAAATTCCATGAAGTGGTTTCGAAGGAAGTATCTATAGCATAGTGCTTCAGTAAAGGAGAAACTAAAGGAGTTTAGAATTGAATAGGAGAGAGCGAATATGAAGGATATGGAATTAGAGAAGGGGTATGCATTAATTGGCGCAACATTAATAGATGGGAATGGAGGTGTTCCTGTAAAGGATACCACTGTTGTTATCAGAAATGGTGTACTAGAGGAAGTGGGGGATGTGAACTCAGTAAGGGTGAAGGATAACATTCAGAAGGTGGATATATCTGAATATTATCTTATGCCCGGCTTAATAGATGCCCATGTCCATTTCACCGGCGTCAAAAGCGCTAACTCTATGGATTGGATTACTGAATCAAACTATCTGGAGGCCATCAGAACTGCTGCTGAGGCAAGAAAAGTTTTGGATTATGGATTTACGACGGTGAGGAGCGGAGGCTCAAGATACGATATTTATTTAAAGAGAGCGATAGAAGAGGGGACAATAGTCGGCCCAAGAATAATGTCTTGCGGGCTTGGCCTTTGTCGGACAGGGGGAAATCAAGATGCTATGCCCAGGGATGTATATGGGATTCCGGATGAGTGGGCACAACAAAGCTATGTATGGGCTCAACCCTGTGATGGAGTAGAGGAAATCCGTAAAGCAATTCGCAAGTTGGTTGGCCAAAATGTGGACCATATTAAATTTTTCGCAACAGGTGGTGGCCTCTGGGAAAAAGACAGAGTCGAGGATATGCATTTTGGCCTGGAAGAAATGAGAACGATTGTAGATGAAGCTCACATGGTTGGTTTAAGGGTAATGTGCCATGCTGAAAATCTGCGCGGCATCAGAGCTGCGGTGGAACTTGGAGTGGATACGATTGAACACGGCGATAATGAGGAAGGATGTGAATTGGACGAGGAAACATGCCAGATAATGGCTGAAAAGAACATTTTTCTCACCCCGACGCTATCGATAAATTTTGTCGGAGAATGGGCAGAAGAGGGACTACCAGAGTATGTAATAAATGGCTGGAAGAGGGCAATCAACAACGGTGTAAAGGTTTTGCTGGGCTCTGATGCGCACGCGGACCCTGTTACACCATATGGAAAGTATAATATTGGCGAAATAAAGCTGTTGGTGGATATTTTAGGCCTCAGCCCTTTAGAGGCAATCACTTCAGCGACCAAATTCGGGGCTGAAGCCTGTGGGATTGATAGCAGAGTTGGGACTATAGAGAAGGGGAAATTGGCTGACTTACTTGTGCTTAAGAAAGACCCAACCAGCAATATAGATATTTTATTGGCTAAAGGAAACATCAGGTATATAATCAAAGAAGGCAATCTGGTGGTTGAGCATTAATCAAGCGTTGCACTTCAGCTCAAAATAAAAATTGAAGAGGGGAGAGAGAAATGGACCACAAATCAAGTACCTATAAAGTTTTGCCAAAGAAGTGTACAACTGCAGTGTTTGGCAAGAATGCTACTGCTGATGGCAGTGTATTGATGGCCAGCAGTGAAGATGATGAGGAAAACGAGGGGCACCTATGCCGACACTTAGTTTACCATCCTCGAGTGACACATCCTGCAGGAGCACAGCTTGAGCTCGCGGCTGAAACCATAACTCAGGCGTCAGTTACCTATTCATACTACTCCAATGATGTACAAGGCTCACAGCAATGGCAAGTTGTGGATGGCATAAATGAATACGGCGTGGGTGTAACTACCAACACTCTATATAGCAAGGAGCGGGTTTTGGAGAAAGGTGGAATTTCAGTGGGAGAGAAAATACAACTGGTCTTGGAGAGATGCAAAACGGCAAAGGAGGGTGTGAACCTTATCGCTCAACTGCAAGATAACTATGGCGGCACTTTTGAGCATCGGTGGGCAGGGATGGCATATCTTATTGCTGATGCCAATGAAGCCTGGGCTGTTGAATGCACCCCTCGACGCTGGGTTGCTAAGAGATGCCCTGACGATGGCACCTTTTTCTATGCCAACGAAATGTTGATCGAGAGTGACTACGATATGGCAAGCGCGGACTTAATTAGCCATGCCGTAGAAAAAGGCTGGTATGACCCGTCCAGTGGCCCGTTCAGTTTTAAAACTGTATACGGCGAGAGGCTGGAAGAAGACTGGAATTTGGAACGAATGAAGCGGACGGACTTCCTGTTATCGTCAAAGGTGGGCACGGTCAGGGCTCAAGACCTGGTAGCCTTTCTTAGAGACCACTATGAGGGGACTGGGTGCACTTATCACTATCCACCGCACGCTTATCATGCTGGTGGCCATTACACAATCTGCAGTTCCACTACACACGATGCTGAAGTGTGGCATCTAAGAAGCTATATGCCCGCTGACATTGGATCTGTGATGTGGTGTTGCATGTCCTCCCCCTGCGAAAATGTTTTCCAGCCTATCTGGGCGGGGGCCAGGGGAGATACCCCTCTGGAATACAATGTGGGGGCGGACGAAATTGATTTGCGTTCGGCGTGGTGGGCGACTCAGCTGATCCAGCAGATGGTGGATAGAGATTATGAGAATAGAATCAAGTTGATCAGGGATATCTGGCAACAACGTGAAGCTGCCGAGTTCGAATTAGCTACTGAACGGGAAATGCTGGCTCTGATATCGTGGCAAGGCGGCCAGAAAGATGAAGGCAGGAAACTTCTGACTGATTTCCAGAATGCTTGCTTACATGGCAACTATCTAACAGCTTTGAATCTGCTGGGGATATTGCCAAACACCTCTGATAGATTGGCCAAGGTGAGATAGGTGCTTGCAATTCAGCCAGTTAGCATCAAGATATGATTTCAGTGAAAGTGAGGAGTGATATGAAAAAGCTATTAGTAGTAGGAGCTGGGGCACAGGGAGCGCCATGTGCTTCAATTTTAGCCAGAGGTAGGGATGTGGAGAAGATAGTTCTGGCTGATGTAGATTTAGATGTAGCTAACAAAGTCAGGGATAAGATAAAGAGCAGTAAGATTACCACTATGAAAATTGACGTGGAGAAAATTGAAGACCTTGACAGGGGTGCTAAGGAGGTAGATGTTGTAATAAATCTAACGTTGCCTCGACTCAATGCCAATATAATGAAAGCTGCTTTAAGAAACGGAGCACACTATGTGGACACAGCTTTTGACGAGCCTATTTGGCCACAAATAATAGAAAAGCAACCTCTTGAATTCGACAACGAATTCAAGAAAGCTGGTTTGACAGCTCTAATTGCTTGCGGCGGAAGCCCTGGGATCACTAATGTGTTAACCAGATACATTTGTGATAAATTGGATCGTGTGGATGAGATAATGATTAGGGTTGGCAACAAATCCTTAAAAGAATCTAAGGAACCGGTCAAAGGATGGGAACCAGATTGGTGTCCGGAAATTGCACTTATGGGTTATTCATTTGAACCACCAATCTTTGAAGATGGTGCATATAAACACTATCCGCCTTTCAGCGAGTGTGAAGAGTATGATTTTCCTGCACCAACCGGCTCAGTCCTGCTTTGTTATCAAGCCCATGAAGAAGCAGTAACATTGCCACATTTCATAGGCAAAGGAGTAAAATATGTGGGGTTTAAATATCCCGTTGACATGCTGGCAGGTGCTTTCATTAAGATGGGATTTGCGAACTCGGAACCGATAGATGTCAAAGGTGTCAAAGTTGTTGCGCGGGATGTCATATTGGGACTGGTGCATCACCCGGTTGACTTTTTCCTCGCAGAAGATGAAAACAGTGCTAGGCTTCCACCTGAATCCGCAAACCCCTGTGTCATTGAAGTAAAGGGCGAGAAATCAGGAGAAAATGTGAAATACATAATATCTTGGCCTCTATCCCTTTTTACAAGCACTGAGGAAAAACTGGCTTTCTATAGAAGATTTGGGGCGACCAATATTGGCACTGCCTTGCCAGCGATTGTAGGTGCAAAGATGTGCGTGGAAGGAGAGGCAGGAAAAGGAATAATTGCCCCTGAATGCCTTGAGCCAACAAAATTCCTGAAGGTGATGGCCAAAATGGGCGCACCTGTGAAGTTTAGCGAAGTGCTTTCAAAAGAAATAGCTATTTTATGAAATGGAACGGAATATTAAGCTAGGTTTAGCCGAGATTTACTAAAGGGAGGTGATGAGATTTATGGAATGATTGAACTTAGGATGACAAACAGGACAAAATTTAAGGAGGGATAATAACGTGAGGAAAAAGAAAAATATACTCGGCATAATCGGAATAGTGGCATTGTTGCTCAGTTTGGCTGCCCCGATGATACAATGTGCTCCCGGGGAGGTTGCCGAGGAAGAAGGAGTTGTTGAGGAAGAGGGAGTTGTTGACGAAGAGGGAGAGGAGGCCGAAATACCAGAGAAGCCCGCGAAGCCCGTGAGATTAAGCACAGGCTGGCCAACTACACAGATGATAGACACCCTGACGTGTGACGAAACCTGGCAGTACATGAATATGGGATCTATATTCTGGCAGTTGATCTACGATCAACTATGTATTATGGGGCCGGCGCCCGACTATGAGCCCTTGCCGATGCTGGCCACCAGTTGGGAAAGCACTGATGGCAGAACCTGGACCCATCACCTGCGCGAGGACGCTGTATTTCATGACGGGATACCGGTTACGGCAGAGGATGTGGCATTCACGATCGAGAATTTGCCCAAATCAAACCCAACCTTCTCTTTTGCTGATATCACTCTGGAGCCCGGGACTTCCGTGAAGATTATAGATGATTACACGCTGGAGTTTACGTTGGAGACAGTGCATGGCGGGAGATTCCCAGCTCCGTGGTGGGTGCCAGTAATGCCGAAGCACATCTGGGAGCCATACAAAGATGACATGACTTCATATCCAAACGATGAGGCGATTGGCTCTGGGCCATTTAAGCTAAAGGAATTCAAGCCTGGGCAGTATATTTGGTTTGAAGCCAACGAGGACTACGCATGGGGAGACATCCCCCATGTGGATGAGGTGGTATTCCAGGCCTACGGGAGCGACGATGCTATGTATATGGCTCTGAAAAATGGTGAAATAGACATGATTGGGTATGGTGGTTGCTCGCCACTCGTTGTGGACGACTTCAAAGGAGTTGAAAACATCGAGGTCATAATTTCTCAAAGCGAGTTAGAATGGGAGCTAACGTTTAATCTGCACAAGGATGGACCTCTTCAGGACCTGGATGTGAGAAAAGCCGTTATGTATGGGATAGATAGAGACAGCATCATAGCTCTCGCATACAATGGATATGCAGAAAAAATCGATAGCTTTGTATATCCAGAGATGGGAGAGCATAATCCAGATCTACCGCAATATGACTATGACGCTGGCAAGGCTGGAGAGATTTTGGAACAAGCTGGCTACCTGGATACTGATGGAGACGGGATAAGGAACAACCCGGCAACAGGTAAGAATCTTGCCTTCGAACTGATAGTTTCATCGGATTATACCAGTGAGGTCAAAGCGATAACTATGATTAAGGAGCAACTCAGGAACATAGGTATAGAAATTAGTATGACTACTCTAGATGAAGCCACCTATGAGTCACTGTTGTATGCTCCAACTGATGACTTGTGGGATATTGGCATGGGCTGGGCGACGCCTGGGCCGAATGGCGACTGGGTATGGGAATATGCCCGAAGCTATGAGGGCGGTGGCGAATGGTGGAATGCAGCTTATTACAATAATCCCGAATATGATGAATTGCTGGACGAACTGCTTATTGAGAGAGATATGACAAAACGAAAGGAATGGCTGTACGCCATGCAGATGGTTCTAGCAGAGGATCTGCCATACGGTTATCTATGGAGGGTGATGACGATAGACCCCGTGAGAACAGATAAGCTCAAAGGTTATGTGCCAACTATGGGCGGAGTCGCAAACTGGTTTAACCCATGGAGTTATTTTGAGTTACGCCCGAAGTGAAGCCTGGAATGCCGTGAGGTGAAGGCACAAACCCAACATCTCTTTCCACCTGTAGTGAATTATTGAACAAAGTGTAAATTGTGTAAGGGACCTAAGATGATTCGATTCGCGGGTATTGACAACTCTGTGTTATAAGAGCAAGAATTAGTCAGTGATAGTTGGTTTTTGCCCCTTAGCCTGACTCTTACTATAGGGAGATGGTATCCAGTGACTGGAGTTGGAAAGAACAGGCAGATTGTGCGCAACGCGGAGGCTCAAACAGGGCTGCTAATCCTTTTGTGGATTAGCGGCTCTTTTGTTTCTGCCTAAGGCGAGGGTAGTAGGAATATAATATTGGCTATTGGAAATTAAGGAGAAAGGAGGTGAGCTGCCAGTAATCCAGAATAGGTTCAAAACAAAAGCTTCATGAAATTTGAAAAAGGAGGGAAAATGAGCAAAAGGAGAAACTTATTAGCACTAATTGGAACAGTGGTATTGCTGCTTAGCTTGGCTATTCCACTGGCGCAGTGTGCCCCCGCAGCAGAAGAGGAAGTAACTCCTCCACCAGAAGAAGAGGTGACTCCTCCACCAGAAGAAGAGGAGGTAACCCCTGCGCCAGAGGAAGGGGAAATAAAGTATGGTGGAAGACTTAATGTTGGCTGGAATCCGGGATATGGCCTGGAAAACTTGCGAGTTACCTCGGCCTGGAAATATACAGCGATGGGGTGTGATTTCTGGCCTCTGGTCTATGACCAGCTGTGGATTATCGGACCGCCGCCGGATTACAAGATTCTACCGAGGCTCGCTACTAGCTGGGATATGGAAGATGGCGGTAAGAGCTGGGTATTCCACCTGCGTCACGAGGGGGTGTTCCATGACGGTGTGCCAGTGACAGCAGAGGATGTGGCATTTACCATGAAATATCTACCCAAAGCAGACCCAGCTTTTTCTGGCACCTTCGGTAATGATAACGATCCGGAGGTCGCAATCATAGATGACTATACGGTGCGCATTACATTTGACAATCCGGCCCCCCAAAAGCCTGATGCCGCCTACTTTGTGCCGATACTACCGAAGCATATCTGGGAACCGTATAAAGACAATATGACAGCATTCGATAATGCTGAAGCCATTGGCTCTGGTCCATTTAAGGTAAAGGAGTTCAAACCTGCTCAATACATCTGGTTTGAAGCCAATGAGGATTACTGGGGAGGGCGGCCATATGTAGATGAGGTGGTGTATAAGGTTTACGGTAGCTTTGATGCTTTAAATATGGCTATGAAGAGTGGGGAGATAGACATGATTGGATACAGCGGATGCTCCGCGCTGGCGGTTGACGAATTAGAAGCAGCGGAAAATGTCAAGGTTATAAGATCTCCGGGCATCGGTATGGTCTGGCTATCGTTTAATCTACACAAGGAGGGGCCGATTCAGGACCTAGATGTGAGAAAAGCCATTATGTATGCCATGGATAGAGATAGAATGATAGAAATGGTATCTCTGGGCTATTCAGAGAAGGCTGATAGCTGGATATACCCGGAATTGCCGGAGCATAATCCGAATCTGCCTCAGTATGATTTCGACCTGGAGAAAGCTAATGCGCTACTGGATGGAGCTGGATACGTAGATAGTGATGGGGATGGAATCAGGAATGACCCGGCAACAGGCCATAATATGGAGTT
>JAGMDB010000049.1 GCA_023128875.1 Dehalococcoidia bacterium
GGAAAAGAGTATTAGTTAGAGTTGATTTTAATGTTCCACTGGATATGAATAGCGGGGCCATCAGTGATGATAGCCGCATCCGTGCCTCATTACCTACCATCAGGTACCTTATTGACCATAAAGCCAGGATAATTCTTTGCTCCCATCTGGGACGCCCCAAAGGTGAAGTAGTCGAAGAATTGCGGATAGCACCAGTAGCCAACTGTCTCTCACAGCTTATAGGCTTACCCGTAAATGCGGTGGCTGACTCCGTGGGCCAAAGGATCGAAAATGAGGTGAGAGAGCTTAAGCAAGGCGATATTTTGTTTTTGGAAAACGTGCGCTTCCATCCTGAGGAAGAGGCAAATGACCCTTATTTTGCCCAGAAATTAGCTCAGCTAGCTGATGTTTATGTTAATGATGCCTTCAGCGCTGCCCACAGGATTCATGCATCCATTGTAGGCGTAGCTAAATACTTGCCAGCAGTGGCCGGTTTTCTGATGGAAGAGGAATTAAATGCTATGAGTAAACTCCTAACCTCTCCTGCGCATCCTTTTGCTTGCCTTATAGGCGGCGCTAAAGTGGGCGACAAGATAGACCTGATACAAAATATGTTAAAGAGGATTGATACCCTGCTCCTCGGCGGTGGCATGGCAGCCACCTTTCTAAAGGCACAAGGGTATGAAATCGGGCATTCGCTAGTAGAAAAAGATAAATTGAACCTGGCTAAGGAGCTGCTTCAGGAAGCTGAGGAATGGAAAGTGCCGCTTATATTACCCGTTGATATGGTGGTAGCCGACGAGATTAAAGTAAACACTGTAACTAAAGTAGTGCCGATAAGCGATATACCACCTACTGGATGGCTTGTGGATATTGGACCCAAAACCGTCGAGCTTTTCTCCAACGAGCTAAGGAAATGTCATACTATTATGTGGAATGGACCTCTGGGAGTTTATGAGATAGCTCAGTTTGCTCAAGGAACCAGGTTACTGGCTGAACTTCTTTCCACCGTCAATGCTGTTACCGTTATTGGTGGCGGCTCCAGTGCTGAGATAGTTCATGAGATGGGGTTGACTGATAAGATGACTCACGTCTCCACCGGAGGTGGTGCTAGCTTGAGATTCCTGGAAGGCCTTCCACTGCCTGGAGTGGAAGCTTTACCAAATAAGATATGATGGAGGCTCTGAAATGCGCATCCCTTTCATTGCTGGTAATTGGAAAATGAACACCACTGTTGCTCAAGCCGAGGAGTTTGTCCAGAATATGCTGGATAGGCTGGATAAGATAGAAGATGTGGAAAAAGTGCTCTGTCCCCCTTTCGTTTCTCTAGTTACAGTAAAGGAATTGCTAAAAGGCTCATCTATTAAACTCGGGGCTCAAAATATGCACTTTGAGATAAAAGGAGCTTATACAGGTGAGATATCTCCGTTAATGCTCAGCGAATTGTGCGAATTTGTTATTCTGGGACACTCTGAGCGGCGGGGATATTTTGGCGAAACTGATGAGATAGTTAATAAGAAGATAAAAGTAGCTCTGCAAAACAAGCTTAAACCCATTTTATGTGTTGGAGAAAGGCTTGAAGAGAATGAAGCTGGTAGGACAAAAACGGTGATTGGCAGACAGTTGAGCCAAGGTTTAAAAAATATAGAACCCACACACAACCTGGTGGTTGCCTACGAGCCGATATGGGCCATTGGCAGCGGCAAGGCGGCTAGTGGTGAACAAGCAGCAGTTACCATTAGATTTATCCGCGATACTCTGGTTAAATTGTGGAACAAGGAGATAGCTCAGGATTTACGTATACTTTATGGTGGTAGCGTCACCAGCCACAACATCACTGAGTTTATTTCTCAGCCAGAAATCGATGGTGCCTTAGTCGGCGGAAGCAGTCTCAAAGCCGGGGATTTTCTAGACATTGCCAATCAAACCGTAGCAATCAAGCACCGTCATCTATCGTCTCCCTTGAAGGGAGACGAATTAAGGAGAGGGTGACAGTGAAATACTTTCTATGCAATGCCTTGTTGCCATCGTTGGTCCCACTGCAGTAGGCAAAAGCGAACTCGCTCTGCACCTAGCTCAAGATTTGCCAGCAGAGATAGTAGGTGCTGATAGTCGGCAGATTTATCGCTATATGGACATCGGTACCAATAAGCCCACTCTAACTGAAAGAGCAATTGTTCCTCACCATCTTATTGACATAATTGAGCCTGACGAAGATTTTAACCTGGCTGTATATTGTGAACTAGCTACAGAGGCAATCAAAGCCATTCAGCATAAAGACAAGTTGCCATTGTTGGTAGGAGGCAGCGGCCTTTATGTGTGGTCCTTAGTGGAAGGATGGAAAATGCCTCAAGCACCACCTAATCCGGTATTAAGGCGTGGTTTAGAAACCAGAGCAAAGGAAGAAGGCAGCGATGTACTTTATAAAGAACTTCAGCAGATTGACCCTCTGGCTGCAACTAAAATCCTTCCTGGCAATACACGCCGTATTATTAGGGCTTTAGAGATCTTTCAAGTAACGGGGCAGCCTCCCTCACAGTTATGGATTAAGGAAGCGCCAGGTTTTCGCACCCTTATCATTGGCTTGACTTTGGAAAGAGCTGAGTTATACAGCAAGATTGATTATCGCCTTGGTGAAATGATACAAAGCGGATTGGTCAATGAGGTGCAGGGGTTGTTAAAAAGGGGTTATAGCCCTACATTACCTTGCATGTCTGGCATAGGTTACAGGCAAATAGCTCAATTTGTTCAGGGCCAACTAAGTCTGCCTCTAGCCATTGAGCAGATAAAACATGAAACCCACCGCCTGGTGCGTCATCAATATACCTGGTTTAAGCCGGGCGACAGGAGAATTCACTGGTTTGATGCCACTGAAGATAACGTTAGTAAGAAAGTGATAAAATTAATGAAGGATTTTTTGGCATGAGATTTTCCAAGTTACAGGCTACAGGGAATGACTATGTTGTGGTGGATGCCCGAACCCCGCTTCAGGCCGAGCTCAGCGACAAACCCCAGAGACCATTCACCTCGTTCAGGGTGATGAAGGAGGGCTGCCAGTCTGAGGAACAGAAACGGGCGGCGAACCTCTCCCAGGACAAACCTCACGAAGAACTCTGGACACAGTTGGCTCAAGCTATGTGCCAGCGTCGCTTCGGCATAGGAGCAGATGGCCTGATATTGGTGCAGAACTCCAATATATCCGATTTAAAGATGCGTGTGTTTAATCCAGATGGCTGCGAGGCTGAAGCTTGCGGCAATGGCTTGAGGTGTTTCACCAAATATGTCATCGAAAATGGTATGGTCAGTAGAGCAGATTTGGCCATAGAGACCCTGTCAGGCACAAGAAAAGCTAAAGCTTATGTGTTGGAAACTAAAGTCAACCGAGTTGATGTGAGCATGGGTTTGCCACAATTCAAGCAGGAGCAAATTCCTGTCACTCTTACAGCAGACGCCATTACTAGCGAAG
>JAGMDB010000005.1 GCA_023128875.1 Dehalococcoidia bacterium
AACTCTCCAGCGATGCGGAGGATGGCGTTTGCCGTGTCCGTTCCCCCATCAAACAAACTAACGCCTTGTGTAGCCTGAAGCCACTCCCAAACGCTGCAAATTCCAGGGACACCATACCAATTAGGCCTACTACAAATTAGATATTGCGTTCCAGGATAATCCGAGAAGGAGTCCACTAGCCAATCCAAAGGTCATACCCACTTCTTGAAAAAGATATACCTGTCTCTGACCCATTTGCATTTTGGGGATAGACCGAAGTTATGAGCTCATAAGAGAAGGGGACTATCCTGATTCCCTATGCCTGGCGTTTTTAGCTACTTTTGCTCAGGATTGGCATGTGGGTTGACTCTTGGGCATTAGTGCTACTTACACCTTACCCGTGCCAGAACCTGTTAAACCTTATATCTGCGTTGCCTAGTACACAGGACCGATTAGGTATACCTCTAATTCATCAGGATATACTATGTAGAAATTCTCACCAGCAATGACGGTGAGACTCACATATATATCACCATAGTCGCCCACATCAATATCAATAGATAATATGTATCCATCCGATAAACCTATTTCCTGCAGCTTTAGACAAGCGTCCACATAAGAAAGCCCTTCTCCAACAATCCCAGTGTCCTCTCTCCAACTAACCAGTTCAGACCTATCGTCGAAGTTTCTAAGCGGGTAAACCTCTTCAATTTCAGCCAACTCAGCTTCCACACTTGTCAGTTCAGCCTCAGTGTCGGCAAGTTCAGCCTCGGTGTTGGCCAGCTCGGTCTGCGTGCTGGTTAACTCAGCCTTGGTGTCACTCCACATCCAAAACCCTACACCTGTGGAAGCAGCGAGTAGCACAGCTATGACAGAAGCAATTACCAACTGCGTTTTCATTTAATCACCTCCTATACGGTTAATAAATTAATATATCATCCAAGATTTGAGAATACACAAAATAAGAAAATCTGTCAATAACTCTCTTGACTTTCACCACCTTATCATATTCATTCTTTGCCTGAAACAAGAGACTTTATAGGACTGCAGCTGTTTTACACCGGAAATTCCAGGGACACCATACCAATTAGGCCTACTACAGATTAGGTATTATGTCCCCAGAATACCACTCAGGGATTTGTTTTCAGCCCTATACTTAATTTGAGCTTTAAGAAGAGTGGTAAGCGGAGAGCAAGTCAACGGCATAGCTATACCTCTCGTATAGATTATAGCTCTTGAGTCTGTGCCCATGCCTACATACGACTGCTGGCTTTATTCTGATAAACAAGCTGTAGTTTCAGTATCAGCATATCTCTGGAGCAGGCGCCTTTAATTGTTTCTCCCTTCCATTTTTAATAGCTTTGCGACGGGTACGAATCTCCTGAACAAAGGCACTGAGAGACTCAATATCTTGCCTAAGTTCTTCTGGTGGGGGCATTGGCTTGTTGGCTGCCGCTGCTGCATCATGCATCACCTCTGAGCACTTTGCCATAGCGTAGTCGATCTTCACATAGTCATCGTCAGTCACTGAAACCTCAATGAGACTTTTGGTATTGACCTCCGGGTCAAAACGTTCGACTACTTTGTTGAAGAGCACCTCCTCAACTGCTCTCTCCCAGCACTGTCTAAGGAGGTCATAACAGTCCCGTGAGAGGTCTCGATATCTATCTATCTGTCTAGCCTTGTATTCCTTCTCCACTTCCTTGCACCGGAGATAGAGATGCTGTACCCGCTCCTGTACCTTCATAGCTTCCCAGGGGACAGCGTATGGTGGATTACAGACGCCATAGCCTTCCGAACCTAATTGCATTGCAGCTTTATGAATAGGGACTCCCTGTTCATCACATTCCTTCTGAATACAGCATAAGAATGCGATGTCGTGAGTGAATATGATGATCTGGCGATCATTTCCTTCTCTAACTAGACGTTCAGCAACCTTGTGCCGCCAAATGTGATCGAGAGACGATACCGGGTCGTCAAAAACAAGACCAGAGAAATGAGATGCCCTTCTAACTTCGGCAAGGAGGGATGCGATCGCCACGGCACGTTGCTCGCCTTCGCTTAGCACATCTGATACGTTCAAATTTCCGTAGGCAGTACTCTGCAACTTAAGGCAGTGAAGTGTAGTCCCAGCGCGGACTTTTTGCACCAAATCCAATCTGATATGGCCAGCTCCAAGAGAACGGAGTTCACTATCCAAATTATTCTTCAGAACCTGAGTAACAGCCTGATTCATGATTTTTCTTTTCTGGAGAGAAATCTCCAGTGTGTTGGTACCCTCAATACATTCTTGTATTTGATGTCGGTAGATTTGCCTGCTTATGTGATTAAGGACAAGAGGTTTGCGGGCAGAAAGCACTTTTCGGGCATTTAACTCTTCGAATTCGTCCCTCAGTTCCTGTTGATCTTTAGGTTGTGCAGTAGCGTCCCATTCCTTAGCACTGATCTCCGTAGCCTCAATTAATGCATTTAGGTGTAGCACAGGCGTGGGACTCAACGGAGTGATTTCACCCCATTCGTGCTTTTCATAGCTCTGGCGAATGCTGGCAGCCAACGCGTTTACAGACTTCAGGTACTGCAGTAATACCCCCTTGCAGTCTGAATCTACTTCACCAATTTCTTCAACTATCGTGGGGCCAGCCAATTCCGGCTGAAGTTGCAGACCACAGAAATTATCCCATCCCAGCTTCAGAGCCTTCTCTGCTATTTCTGCCTCGCGCGCAGTATCTTGCTTGATGAATTCTTCGAAGCTTTGCATCCGTCGCTTGGCTTCTTCTCCAAGAGGTTGCTGGCAGAGTACACAGCGGCTTTCCTCAGCTGTATAGGGAAATGAATGGTCGGGATATGCGAGTAATTCCGAGTAACGCCTTGCGGCCTCGAACATTTCCCTCCAAGGCCCGGAGCCAACTCCTTTTAGTGGTTGATTCTTGAAAGCCTTCTCTGAAGCTAACCGAGCTGCCTCTGTCGCTTCACGAAATTTGGTTTGGAGTAATTTCAAATTGTTGCACTTTTCAGCAGATAGGCCATTATCCAAGGCAGTTATCTCATTTCTAAGCTTTTCTATGCGGCTCTTGAAACGCCGACACTGAGCAGCCCTAACCTCCGGCCTATTGACGTCGATCTGAACCATTAACACCCGAAGCTTCTCCAGTCGCTCCAGTTCGTCGTGTGTGAGTTTCGCCAAATTCTCTACTTCCGCAACATCTGTCTCATACGTGAGTGATCGGATTAACCGTCCGACGCTGGTCCTGGGTTCAAGGTCTGTCAAGTCTTTGGGAAGTTCAACAAGCGGAGACAGCAACTCCTTCTCTAATCGCGCCTTTAGGTTTGTGCATAAGTGACCAAGCTTGTCAAACACATCTAGCCCATACGGTATGTAAACCACGTCATTGTCTTCATCCATATAGAAACGAGCAGCCTCGGTATCGAACACGGCGATGCTCGCAAGGCTGTCCGGTGCAGGTTGCTTATCTACCCACCTCTCTGTACGATCCTGTCCATCAATAGAAATATCGAAAAGTGCTTCAGCCACGGCATCTGGGTTATAAGGGGCAAAAACGTTTGGCAGAACATCCTTGTCTTGTCCCCGTGCACGGCAGGCTTTCTTCAGTACTCGCGAGTATCCTGATTTCCCACTAGCATTACAACCGTAGACTACAGTTACACCCTTGAGTGCGAATTTCAAAGTCTGGTCTGGTGCAAGAGCATTTACGTTTTTCATTCCGTGCATTGATTTAAGAATCACAATGCTTTTGGAATCCGACGGCGAGGGCAGGTCAGATGCCTGCAAGATTATGGGAGATGGCGCGGCATCATCGGGGTCTTCAATCCCTTTGGTTTTTTTGAGCATAGCGAGGAGTTCTGTCTGGTCACTCTCGGTAAGGTCACCTTTGACAAAGATTCTACGAACGGCATCACTTTGCCAATCCGGTAATCTCTTAGCCCATTTCAGGATTTGATTTTGAATGCTCATAGCAATAACCTCCAAAGAACAACTTTACAACTCAGTTCTTTTCGCTTTCCCCAGCGTGGCTCGTTATAGTTTCTTGCGAATCTCATCAAATCATATATATGTAAGCCACATATTGTGAACCTGTCTTGCTTTTATACGATTTTCACGTCGCATTCTTATACCGTAACTCAATGGTCCTCCAAAACCTCTGCCGCTTCATGCACATTCACGTAATTGTCGAGTGCAGGCATGAATATCTCCCACTAAAGAATATATCGTTATTTCAATAGTAGCACTCGAAAGGGAAGAACTCAATAAACTTTGGTGCTAGCTCTAATGAAGCGCTGCTACACAATTTTGGTACCTATTGTAAAGCAGCCGAACTCCAGGGAGACCATATCAATTAGGCCCACTACAAATTAGGTATTATGTCCCGAGAATAATCACGAGAAGCTGGGCACAAGCGGAAATAAATTTGAGAAGGTGGCATAATTATATTAAGCTAAATCAAGATGAAAGC
>JAGMDB010000050.1 GCA_023128875.1 Dehalococcoidia bacterium
AGAGACGTTTTGGGGTTATTTTGAATTCGGATGAAGAAATACTGCCCCTTATTGGTTCCAAGGAAGGCATTGGCCATATGGCGTTATGCTTTATCGAACATGGTGATGTAGCTTTAGTACCTGACCCATGTTATCCTGTATACTTCACGAGCACTATAATGGCTGGTGGGAATCCTCATTTCATGCCACTGAAAGAGGAAAACGATTTCTTGCCAGATTTTGCAGCCATCCCTGAAAGGATAGCCCATAAAGCAAAGGTTCTATGGCTGAACTATCCTAACAACCCCACAGGCGCTATAGCGGACCTTGATTTCTTTGAAAATGCAGTCCACTTTGCCCGGCACCATGACCTAGCTGTTTGCCATGATGCTCCCTATACTGAAGTTGCTTTTGATGGCTACAAGCCACCAAGCTTTATGCAAGCGCCTGGGGCTAAGGAAGTTGGAGTGGAATTTCATTCTCTGTCTAAAACCTATCACATGACTGGATGGCGAATAGGCATGGTAGTGGGCAACGCTCAAATGATAGACGCTCTATTTCGAGTTAAATCCAACCTGGATTCAGGTATTCCTCAGGCAATCCAGCAAGCTGCCATTAAAGCTTTGTGCGGCTCTCAGGATTGTATTGCTGAGTACAATGCCGTTTTACAACGGCGTCGGGATAAATTGATGAAAGTTCTTAATGAAATAGGATTGAAAGCCAAAACACCTAAGGCAGCTTTTTACATTTGGGCCAAAATTCCTGAAGGTTATACTTCAATGGACTTCACTGAAAAGTTGCTTGAGGAAGCTGGTATTGCTGTTACTCCTGGTATTGGTTATGGAAAGGAGGGAGATGGCCATATCAGATTTTCCCTAACCCTAGGCGATGACCGTTTAGACGAAGGAATAGATCGCCTGTCAACCTGGCGTGGGAGAAACAAATAAAGCAGAGGCTTTTCAGTACACAAGCTGAGATGGAACGAGCGTTCCTGGTGGCAGTAGAAAGCAGGATGTCTAACCATCGGTGGACAAGCAATGATTCTTTGCAAGAGCTATCTTCCCTAGCCAGAGCAGCCGGCGCTGATGTTGTGGGCATGTTTGTCCAAAAACTGGATGCACCTTCATCTACACATTATATCGGCAGGGGCAAGATTGCGGAACTGGTAAACCGTAAACAGGAAGCTCAATATAACACGGTGATCTTCGATGATGAGCTATCACCACGACAGCAGAGAAATCTTGAAGAGCTACTACAGGTCAAAATCATCGACCGTACAGCTCTCATTCTGGATACATTTGCCAGGCAAGCTCGAACCCATGAAGGGCGGCTTCAAGTTGAATTAGCTCAGCACCAATATCTCCTGCCAAGGCTTGTGGGCCAGTGGAAGCACCTGGAAAGACTTGGGGCAGGCATTGGCACCAGAGGCCCTGGTGAATCGCAGTTGGAAACCGACCGACGCCTTATCCGCAACCGAATTAATCGCCTTAAAGATGAACTGGAGAATGTGAGACGACATCGAGCTCTGTATAGGAAGCGACGCAAGGAGAGAGCTGTGCCAATCGTAGCTCTCGTGGGCTATACTAATGCAGGCAAAAGCGCACTATTTAATGCTTTAAGCAAGGCTCAGGTAATTGTAGAAGACAAGCTCTTCTCCACTCTTGACCCTGTAACTCGCTGCCTGACTTTACCCAACGGCCGCCAATTTCTCATCACTGACACTGTTGGCTTTATTCACAAACTACCTCTATCAATCGTTGTATCCTTTCGAGCTACGTTAGAAGAGCTCAGCGAAGCTGACTTGCTTCTCCACGTAGTTGACATAAGCCATGAAACTGCTGCTAATCAATGCCGCACAGTAATGGAAATAATCGCTGAACTACACCTTGAACACACGCCCAGAATCACGGTATTCAACAAGCTGGATTTGACACTGAATAGTGAGGTAGAACTGGAGGCTCTAACCACCATTCCCTACCTCGGGGAACAGATCGTGGTGCCGGATGGAAAGATAGCCCTTATCTCTGCTACCAAGGGCTGGGGAATGGATCAGCTTCGGGATAGGATAACTTCGCATCTGGATAACACCTTGATGCAGGGCGAGCACTGAAAGATTAATAATATTCGCTTCGAGGTAGTTTGCTCTCATGTTTATCCCACAGTTTTCCCGCGGAGCCTTTCATAGTAACTGTGGGATAGATAAACTGCGGCCAGTGGATTGTGCCCTGTGACTCTGTCTTTCACAGCCAGCACCGTCATTGGTGCCCTGCAATATCTTATGAACAGGGTGTCATGGCCTACACAGAGCCCCATAAGGATAACGAAATCAACCTCCTCGGAATTCAAGATTTCCGCTTGAGCTATTGGATTGCACATTGACTCGTACCAACCTGGCCCTGAGATTTTTTCTTCTTCCTTGATGCCTATTTTCTCCTTAGGTATAGCTCCTACCTTGCAGCAAACTGATACTACCTCAAAATTCTTGCTTTCAAGGATTTCAGTTACCATTTGCGCTTCACCTGCCAATCCTACGCAAAAAGCCAACCCAATCTTATGAAAACCAATCTTACCAGCAAACTGCACGGTCTCCTCAATTCGAGGTATCTTTGTCCTTATACCCTCGGGGGTATGTTCATAACACTGAAACTCCTGTATTGAAGCCAGCCGAGCGAATTCTCTTATGTCATCTTTGGCATACTCATGCAGCGACTCCTTGATGATATCCCGCTTTAATTTAGAGGGGCAAAAGCGCGGTGCCTTTTCAAAATTCGGTTTCGAATCAACCGTCATATCAGGTTCGCATAGTATCCTGGGGCATCTGGCGCATTGTGGTCTTTCTTTATCCATAAAACACCTCCTGTGCTAACAACATTATAGAGGATAGATTCCTGGATTAGTAGAGAATGAACATAGTGGTTATTGATGTCCTGCCAGAGAGCAGGTCTTTAACAAATCCAGAGCCAGCTTTGTAGATGGGCTTGAGAGGCAGGAAATTGGGCAGAAGTTGGTTTTTGGCTAGCTCTAGGATAACATAAAGGAACGATTATGGCCAGGAATTATCTGGTTTTGGCGATAGGAGTTGTCTCAGTCTCCTTCGCTGCTATTTTTATCCGTCTGGCGGAGGCTCCGCCTCTAGTTATAGCTGCCTATCGGCTATCCCTGGCCTCTTTGTTTGTTGCTCCTGCTGCCTGGATACACTCTGAGCGTGAACTGCGTTGTTTGGCCAAAAGCAGTTTTATTCTGACAGTGCTCTCGGGGGCTTTCTTAGCTCTCCACTTCGTCCTCTGGATAACATCGCTTAACTATACCACAGTGGCAAGCTCGGTAGTCCTGGTTACTGCCAACCCAATCTTCGTCGCCATAGCCTCGTATTTCCTCTTCCACGAGAAACTGAGCAAACGAGCCATTTCAGGTATTGGGGTATGTCTCATAGGCGCTGGTCTTATCGGCTATGGTGATTGGAGGCTTGGCCCCAGGCCATTTCTAGGGGATATGTTGGCTTTCTTCGGTGCTCTGGCCGTTGCTGGTTATTTGCTGATTGGACGCAGGCTTCGTCAGACCACTGGCCTTCTGAGCTATGCATGCCTGGTCTATAGCTCAGCCGCCTTGATTCTGTTGCTGGCGGCGCTGGCTTTGGGCTATCGCCTTTCCGGCTATTCTGCGACTACGTATGTGATGTTTGTCCTTTTGGCAGTGGTGCCGCAAATCTTGGGCCACCTGTCTCTTAACTGGTCATTGCGTTTTATGCCAGCCACTCTGGTCGCTATAGCGGTCCTTGGCGAACCAGTGGGGGCAACGGCGCTGGCTTT
>JAGMDB010000051.1 GCA_023128875.1 Dehalococcoidia bacterium
AATAAAATTAGCTAAAAATGAGTTAACCGTACATACGATAGAGAGACAGGTAGATAGGAGTGAACTTTACTTAGCTGAAGAGTGCTTCTTTACTGGCACCGCAGCCCATATGGCACCAATTGTAGAGATTGATCATCGCCCAATAGGCAACGGTGAGATTGGCAAAATAACCACCGAGCTACAAAAACTGTTTAAAGAGGTAATACTGGGCAGGAATCCTAATTATCTTGATTGGTGTACTATAGTTTCCCCTAAGCTAATAAAGGCGTAATTACAAGTTCAGGTTTTGGGGGAAATGAGGTTTAACATTCGGATTTACCTCTAAAGCTTTGAGCAAATAGAGCAGATGGCAACTCTGCTCCAGTACAGCGGTATAATAACAGGCTTCCTCTAACAATTGGCCGATAGCGAAGCTTCCGTGGCTGTGGACTAAAACCACTTTACAATGCTTTAGTGCTTCAGCTATCTCCTCAGCGAGATCTCCAGCCCTCACCACTATTTCCCTGCCCAAGATTGGCACTTTGGGCAACAGCATTCGCCCCTCCATATCACAGGGCATAATCTCCTTTTCCACGAAAGATAAGGCCACAGCATAGGGCGGATGGGCATGAACCACTGCTAGTGCTGAAGTGTTTTTATAAATAGAACGGTGGACCGCTAACTCACTGGAAGCTAAAGGTGTAGCTCTATTGTTCTTTGCGATACCAGTTTCTACTAAATCTGCTTCTTTAATAGAACCTAATGTGCTACCACGGTGTGTAATAACTAGATGATCCCCATGCCTTATACTAAGGTTACCACTGTAGGAAGAAACAAGCCCTTGAGCAAAAAGGGCATGCCCTACCATCTGAAATTGGGGCAATATCATTTTTCTAACGCCTATGGCATACGTCGAACAATAGCAACAAGTCTACCTCAAATCTCAACACTATCCGGGCCAGAGGGTTTCATCTCAATATTTCCCCCTTCCATGCGGATACAGTTTGGCTAAGTCAAGCTGCCACCACGACAGTGGTGATATAACCCATTAAGGCGATATCGCCATCCTTGATCAAAGCATGCACCATAGAGTTACCCTCCACTCGAAGGGCATAAACACCTTAGCAACCAAGAAACATTAATTCCCGCTTCTTTAAGATTGCTCCACTTTCTCCTCACTGTGTTCGAGGTTTTGGCCCGCTGCAACAACGGCATTCAATTTCCTTGTTAAACGGGATTTGAGTCTAGCACCTTTGTTCTTATGGAAAACTCCCTTGCTTACAGCCTTATCTATGCTGCTTATGGCTGTCACAGTTTCTTGCTGTGCTAATTCCAATTCCCTTCTGTTAATAAGCTTCCTTGCCTTGCTCATATGAGTTTTGGTACTACTCCGCACCAGTCGATTTCGCAGCCGTTTTCTCCTCGCTGACGAGGCTGTTTTATTAACTGCCTTACTATTTGGCATCTGGCTCTCCTTCCCTTGCTACATTTATCACATTCCACAGTAAGTGAATTCTAGATAGCAATTTACTTAAATGAGCTGCACTTTTAATCTCGAGAGTAAAATATAATGAAGTGACATTATCGTCATGGTCACTCACGTTAGCAGCGGTAATATTCACCCCTTCTTCAGATATAATAGCACTAATATCCCGAACTAAGCCAACTCTATCCCAAGCATCGATTTTAACAGTTACAGGGTAAACCTGCTCCACATCCCCCCAACTCACATTGATTAGCCGCTCCTTTTCCACCTCATTGATAATATTAGGGCAATCCTTACGATGCACAGTGATGCCGCGACCCTGAGTAATATAACCAATAATCTCGTCTCCAGGCAGGGGATGACAACAACCAGCCAAACGAGTGAACAAGTCACCAACACCCAATACCTTGACACTTGAAGGGCTAACCTTCCGTGGTGGCGAAATTCCGACTGCTTTATCAACCAATTCTAAATCCGCGCTCAATTTAAGCGCCACCTGAGAAGGGCTAATATTACCGCAGCCAAGAGCAGCAAAAAAGTCATCTGAGTGGCTATAATTAAATCGACGAGCCAACTTGTCAACACTGGCCACACTGATACCCAAGCGTTTGAGTTCCCTATCCAGAAGCTGCTTGCCAGTCTCTATACCCTGAGCTCGCTCCAGTTTATTGAACCACTGCCGAATTTTACCCCGGGCGTGAGACGTTTTGACATAATTAAGTTGGGGGTTAAGCCAATCCAAACTGGGGCCTTTCTCTCCCTTAGCAGCAATAATCTCCACAACGTCGCCATTACTAAGCGTATAGTTGAAGGAGACCAAACGGCCATTCACTTTAGCCCCGATGCACCTGTAGCCCAAGTCCGTATGAATTCGGAAGGCAAAATCTAGGGGGGTAGCACCTTTAGGTAAATCTTTTATATCTCTCTGTGGGGTATAGACAAACACGCGATCTGTAAGGATGTCAGTTTTGACAGATTCCAGAAACTCCTCGCCATCCAATTCCTCCCGCAACTGGGCAAGCTCACGCAGCCAAGTTATCCTATCCCCAAAAGACAAATCTACCTTCCCACCTTCTTTATAATGCCAGTGAGCCGCTACTCCATATTCAGCCACCTGATGCATATCATAGGTCCGGATTTGTATTTCCAGCGGAGTTGTGTCTTGACAAATTACCGTAGTATGTAAGGATTGATAGCCATTATCCTTAGGATTAGCAATAAAATCGTTAAACTCTTCAATTATAGGATGCCAAAGATTGTGAATCCCCCCTAATGTCTTATAGCAATCTGAAACCGACTTCACCAATACACGTAAGGCAAGAAGGTCATGAATATCGCCAAAATTCTTGCCCTGCGCAGCGTATCTATTCATCTTTTGATAAATGCTGTAGATATGTTTCGGCCTACCAAAAACCTCGGCCTCTATGCCAGCCTTGTCTAATTCCTGGCGCAGCGTTTGGCTAACCTCAGTGATAAAGCTTTCTCGCTGCGCTCGTTTTTCAGACACCAAGCGAATGAGCCGACGATATTGCTGTGGCTCCAAGTAACGGAAAGACAGATCTTCCAATTGCCATTTTAAATCCCATATGCCCAAACGGTGTGCCAGAGGAGCATATACTTCCAATGTCTCCTGAGCAATCGCA
>JAGMDB010000052.1 GCA_023128875.1 Dehalococcoidia bacterium
GGCGTCTCTGTGGAGGCAAAGCACCTAGAGTGCGCATATTGTGTAGCCTATCAGCCAACTTAATAAAAACCACCCGCAAGTCTTCGGCTGTGGCCACAAGCATTTTGCACAAATTTTCAGCCCGAAGTCTTGATTTCCCCCCTCTCCCTTCAACTCGGCTTGTGAGTTTTTCCAGTTTAGTAACACCATCAACCAATTTAGTTACCTCAGGTCCAAAATTAGTTTCAATTTCATCCAGCGATACGCCACAATCTTCAGGAATATCATGTAGCAAGGCAGCAACTAAGGCATCAGTGTCCAGGTGCAGATCAGCTAAAATCACGGCTACTTGCAAAGGATGCTCCAAGTAAGGCTCACCTGACTTGCGCATCTGTCCTTCGTGCGCTTGCGAGGCAAATTCATAGGCCGCTTTAATCAAGCCTTGCTTATCAGCAGGCAGATATTCACTGATCTTTGCCATAAGGGAATCTACATCCATATCTCAGGCTCCATAATAACGCAGCAATAAAGGCAGCGCAACTCGAAAATTATTAGGCTTTAGGCGAGGCTTAGAATCTTTTCAGCTACAGCCTGCGTGCTATGCCACATAACCTCCAGGCATTCTCCATCGCCATGGCCACCAGCATTAATAAACACCTGATACTCTTCTCCATCTAACATATAAAAAATCTACCATAGAGTTTTCGCTGTGTCTCTCTACAAAGTGTACTCTTCAACGGTTCTTTAAATCCAAGCAGTTTCTTCAATTCTTTTTAGCCGTGTTGATAAGTTTAACAATACACTTCCGGAGCGACCGCTATATCGGTCATATTCATGCGCTGTCTTCTTAAGTCTCCCTACAATTATACACTTGCCTTGCCCCGCCATTACTTTCCCTCCGTTAATAGCTGTGTACCCCCGCCATTGTGCCTAATCTCTCTGCCATTGTGTGTGGCAAACGAGTGAGTAAGCAACTAATAAATATGGTAAACTAAGTATACCATCTTGAGAGAGGAGGCTCCTTGTACAAAGCGGTCAGAGGCACATCAGATATCTTGCCACAAGAACAAGCCTATTGGAAATATGTAGAGGAAAAAGCTGCTTGCTTATGCCAGCTTTATGGCTACCAACCCTTGACCACACCAATATTTGAAGATTCTCAACTCTTCGCCCGCACTGTGGCTGGGGGAACAGACCTTGTGGACAAAGAAATGTATACCTTTGAGGACAGGAGCGGGCAGAAATTGGCTTTAAGGGCAGAAGGAACCGCGCCAGTTTGCCGGGCTTATCTGGAGCACGGGCTGTTCAATTTGCCTCAACCAGTAAAACTTTATTACATTGGCCCCGCTTTCAGATACGAGCGCCCTCAAGCTGGACGCTATCGCCAACATCATCAGTTTGGTTATGAAGCTTTAGGCGATGCTGACCCTGCCCTCGACGTCGAGGTGATAGAGATGGCACAACAATTCTTGCTTTCGCTAGGCCTTTCTGAATTCTCTATTCAGCTTAACAGCATCGGTTGTAGATTCTGTCAACCTAAATATATAGAGGCGCTAAAGCAACATTACTCCAATGATGCAACTTACTTGTGCCCAGACTGCAAAGTTAGGCTGCTTAGAAACCCTCTCCGCTTACTTGACTGCAAAAAAGCCTCCTGTCAGAGCGTAGCTGAGACAGCCCCGAAAATCACAGATTACCTGTGCCCTGAGTGCCAAGCCCATTTCCAAAACGTGCAGCAAAACTTAGAGATGTTAAACATCCCCTTCCAATTAAATTACAGATTGGTGCGTGGGTTGGACTATTATACTAGGACCGTATTTGAGGTTGAATCTCAAGAGGAGGGGACACAAAGCGCTCTCGGAGGCGGTGGACGCTATGACGACCTCATTGCGCAGTTAGGAGGGAAACACACACCAGCAGTTGGTTTCGCCACCGGCATAGAAAGACTCATATTAAATTTAAAGAGGCAAAAAACAAAAATCCCCGCTCTGCCTAAGCCAATTGCTTTCATCGCTTACCTGGGAGAAGAAGCTAGAATTGAAGCAATGAAGCTCGCCTTCAGGCTACGCCAGGTTGGAATTGCCGTCATTAAGGCTACGGGTGACAAAAGCCTAAAAGGGCAGTTGAGGCAAGCTAACTCACTGAGCACTAACTATGCCATTATTATCGGCGAAGAAGAGGTCAGAAACCAAACCGCAGTACTGCGGGATATGATAAACAATAAACAGAGAGCAATACCCCTAACTGAAATAGCTCCGTCACTTAAACAGAGTAAACCTCTTGAATGATATCGCAAAATACACCTTCTAGCTCTGGATATGATATAATATAGATTAGTGGTTGTAGCTATCTTTAACACTGAGAGAAAGCTTAGAGCCTCCCTTTCCCCATTCCCCACAGATTTGCACTTTGCCTTCGCCAAGATGCACAAGTATAAGAGAGTAAATTAGCTACATACGAAAGTGAGGTAACCAATGGCTCAGCTTCGCCAGGTGGATAATAGAGAACAGACATGGAAGAAAGCGAATTAAATCAATATACGGCTGAGAATATTCAAATCCTAGATGAGATAGAGGCCGTCCGTCTACGACCTGGAATGTATATTGGAACCACTGGTCGAGAAGGATTGCACCACCTCCTGTACGAATTAGTATACAACAGCGTAGATGAAGCAATGGCTGGCTTCTGCGACCAAATTGAGGTAACAATCCACAAAGATAATGGCGTAACTGTAGTTGATAATGGACGTGGCATCCCTACAGAGACCATGTCTACAGCAAATATCACCGCACTAGAAGCAGTAATGACTCACCTGCATGCTGGAGCCAAATTTGGGGGACCTGTCTATAACACATCCAGCGGCTTACACGGCGTTGGTGCTTCGGTAGTGAACGCTCTGTCATCATGGCTTCAAGTCGAGATTAGACGCCAAGGCAAGATATACCGTCAAGATTACCGACGAGGGATTCCCACAGGAGAGATACAAGCCACCGAAGATTCCCCGGATACAGGCACCACCATCACCTTTCTTGCTGATGAAGAAATTTTCGAGAACCTTGACTATGACTTTGATACAATTTGCCAGCGGCTAAGAGAACTAGCTTTCTTGAATAAAGGGGTGCAAATTTCTCTTAAAGACGAAAGAACTTACCAGGAAAAAACCTTCTATTTCGAAGGCGGTATAGCTAGTTTTGTTAACCGCTTGAATAGAAACAGAGCGGTTATTTGCCCCTCCCCTATCTACCTGTCAGCCACAGTCGACTCCACCATAATTGAAGCAACACTACAGTATAATGATAGCTTCACGGAATCGACTTCCTCCTTTGCTAATTGTGTCAACACCAGGGACGGCGGTAGTCATCTAACTGGTTTTCGCTCAGCCTTAACTCACGCTTTCAATGATTACTCTAAGAAGAACAAACTCATTAAAGATACTGAACCTAACCTGACCGGTGATGATGTACGCCAAGGATTAGTAGCTATCATCAGTGTAAAACTTCCCAAACCACAATTTGAAGGGCAAACCAAAACAAAGCTTGGCAATCCTGAGGTAAGAAGCCAAGTTGAATCTGCCGTAACAGATAATTTGTCTCTCTACTTGGAACAGCACCCTAGCGAGGCGAGGGCAATCATAAACAAATGCCTCCTCACGGCCAAAGCTAGAGAAGCAGCACGCAAGGCCCGTGACCTCGTGTTCAAAAGAACTGGCCTTGAAGCATCAACATTGCCAGGCAAACTAGCTGAGTGCTCAGAGAAAAACCCAGCGTCATGTGAGCTTTACCTGGTTGAAGGTGACTCGGCCGGCGGTTCAGCTAAGCAGGGACGCGACCGCCGTTTTCAAGCCATCCTCCCACTCAGAGGCAAGATACTTAATGTAGAAAAAGCTCCTAAAGACAAGATTGTAGCACATGAGGAGTTAAGGGCTATTGTGACAGCATTAAGGACAAACACAGATGAGCAATTCGACCTCTCCAAGCTCAGGTACCATCTGGTAATTATCATGACTGATGCCGATGTAGACGGCTCTCATATTCGCACCTTGCTTCTTACCTTCTTCTATCGCCATATGATAGAGGCAATTAACCAAGGGCACCTTTTTATAGCTCAGCCACCTCTCTACCGCATCAGGTGTGGTAAGAAACAATTTTGGATTTACTCTGAACAAGAAAAAGAGGATAAGCTTAAAGAACTGGAAGGGAATAAATTGGAGGTTCAAAGGTATAAAGGGCTAGGGGAAATGAGCCCTGAGCAGCTATGGAGCACAACGATGAACCCCGCCACCAGGACTTTACTTCAAGTGAAAGTAGAAGATGCTATAGCCGCTGATCAGGCGTTCCGCATGCTAATGGGCAACGAAGTCTTACCTCGCAGAAACTTCATTCAAGCCCACGCTCAAAATGTGAGAAATCTGGATATCTAAGAGCCCCCTCTACCCTTCATGCCTCAAAGCTAACATACAGCTTCTGCTCTACTATATACTTTTCCACCACCTCAGGCACTAAGTAGTGGATAGGCAACCCTTGAGCTATGCGTTGACGGATTTTCGAAGAGCTAACCTCCATAATAGGTGCATCAAGTTGTATAAGGCTGCGTGCCAACCCTGGAATGAGTGGCTCCAAAGATTCTAATCCTGGCAAATTTAAATCCAATCTAGGAACAACCACTAGCTGACACATCTGCACTAGCCTAGCTGGCTCTTTCCATAAGTGAAATCCAGCAAGGCTGTCACTGCCAAGAATAAAGAAGAAAGACTGTTCGCCTAATTGGCTCCGAAGGGCAGTTATAGTGTCTATGGAATAGGAGGGACCACTGCGCTCTACTTCCAAAGTACAAAGTTTAAAGTGGGGATTACTGGCAATAGCCAGGCGTAACATCTCTACGCGCTGGGTCACTGGAGTAATAGTATGGTCTACTTTGAGCCATGGCTGTCCTGCAGGCACAAAGAGAATCTCGCTAAGACCAAGCTTCACCCTTGCTTCTTCAGCTACAACAAGATGTCCTATATGAATAGGATCAAATGTGCCCCCAAGAATGCCTATATTCATTGCTTTACCCTTTAGGTTTGGGGTGAAATACCGCTACTTCAGGTGGCGAAATTGCTTTCTCTGCCTGGTTCACCTGCTCAACCATTTCAATAACCGTGTTGGTAAACTCTATCACACCCTGCCCGCTAATTGCTGAAACAAACAAAACGGGCATCGCAAGGTGATCAAGGCACTCCCTAATGTCAAGCAAGCGAGATTGAACCTCCGGTAAGTCCACCTTGTTTACAGCTATAACCCCTGCCTTCTGGCATAAATCTGTTTTATACAGAGCCAGTTCCTTATTTAACTTAGTGAAGCCATCGACGATAGTTGGCGAAGTACCATCCAACAAGTAAACTAGTAGCTTGGCTCTCTCAGTGTGCCGCAAAAACTGATATCCCAATCCTTTACCGATATGGGCATCTTCGACAAGCGCTGGCATTTCAGCCACCACAAAATCTCTCCTGCTACCTTGAATAACCCCTAAAGCTGGCTGACGCGTGGTAAATGGATAATCTGCTATCCTGGGTTTAGCCCCTGTTATGGCAGATAATAAAGCAGATTTACCTGAATTGGGGTAACCGATAATACATACATCGGTAACGAGTTTTAGTTCAAGGATGATTCGGCACTCCTCCCCCACTTCTCCTCTCCCAACTACTCTCGGAGCCTGATTTGCCGGCGTAGCAAAGTGTACGTTACCCAGCCCTCCTTTGCCACCCTTAGCCACCAAGACCTTTTGCTCCGGAACAGTCAAATCAGCTAAAACCCTTGCTCTCCCTGCTTCAGCCTCAATAGAAACCACAGTCCCAATGGGCACAGAAATATCCAGGTTCACTCCCTTTTTACCATGCTTACTCCACCTACCACCCTCATGGCCAGCTTCAGCTCTAAATTTCTTTTTTTGCTTAACCAAAGCTAAATCAACTAAAGAGGAATTAGATATAATAAACACATCTCCACCTTTTCCACCATCACCCCCATCCGGCCCCCCAAACGGAATATACTTCTCCCGTCGGAAGGTAGCTAAACCATCCCCACCCCTTCCACCTTCTACTATAATTTCTACTTTATCCATCATAATCAATTATATTAT